>CAMGMU010000006.1 GCA_946059305.1 uncultured Bacteroidales bacterium
TTATAATTTAATTAGTAGATATACCTTACTATATACGTGCGCGCGAAAATCGATTTTTACTATACTATTTACACTATTATAGAGAGTATAGAGAGTTATAGAGAGTATAGAGAGTATAAAGAGTATAGAGAGTATAAAGAGTATAGAGAGTATAGAGTATAGAGAGTATAGAGTATAGAGAGTATAGAGAATGAAGAATAGCATGCGTACGAATTGGCTGTTCGATAGACGGAGCAACAGAATCACTCTCTCGGGACATAACCAATGTGTAATGTAAAATTCGTAAAGTGTAAACTTTTTACATTTTACATTACGATATTCTTTAAACAATTGATAATCAGGAACTTACAAAATAGTTATTCGTAATATATAGTGTAAACTACTTCATTATTACTATTTACGTTTACACCTACATTCTTTATAATTGCCTAATAATCAGTAAGTTATAAATCGAGAAAAGAATACATGTAAAATGTAAATAGTTTACGTTTTTCGAAAATGTATATTTCTTCAAGCTCAGGTTGCTTGCAAACTCTCGGGACGGACTTTCATAAGCATCCGTAGAATGGTAGTGAGAGCGGAGATAGTCCATAGAATGGGTGTGCCTACGGAGCATCGTACAAGTCAAGGGACACAGACTGCACAACATCCGGGACAACCCATTGTCATGTCAGAAAAAAGCAGTAATTTTGCACTCGCATTCAGATGAGGTTACGAATCAGATGAGTTCACGAATTCGTCGGAGATGGCTTCGCTAACGAAAGTCTCTTCCCGGGTCATAGACTTTTTAGCGCTCCGCATCTCCTCCTCTCCCCATTCGAGCATAGCTCTCTAGGGGCCCCAACGAAGATGCATCGCACACTCATCGCACGTTCATCGCGTTACCATCGCACGTACGTACACGTACAATACACAAGCGAACATGGTATTTTCTACGGATGCAGGTCGATAAATAAACGGGCTATGCTCACGAGTAATAAATGAGCAAAAATGTAGTTTTTTTACCAATTATGCGTCTAATAGGTAGAACGTGCTTATTTGCGGCCAAAGTCGGCAGGAATCTCGCCCCAGCGATCGGTATCCCATTTCAGCAGCGGATTGCGATACGTGTTTACCGCCAACCAATTATCTGCACGCTGAATAATGCGGAAGAGTTCCTGATTGGCCTCCGTTGGCTCCAACTTACTGCCGCATTTGCGTTTCCGAATCCACGATAAAGCGGTTCGGCTGTCAGAATAAACGCGCATCGTGAGATAAGTTTCGGCCATACTTGGCTCACGTAATGCCCATTGCTTCATCAGGGCCAACACATGTACGATGGCCAGATACTCTGCGATATTGTTCGTACCGCCTTTTACAGGGCCGAAATGAAAAATCTCTGCCCCTGTCTGTGCATCCACACCGCGATACTCCATCATCCCGGGGTTGCCGCTGCAAGCGCCATCAACCGCCCAAGCAGGATAGAGCGGACGAGCATCCGGAGGCAACAAATCGATATCGGCTGAAGCTTTCTTTTCGGAGCGAACAATATAGTCCTGCGGATTGCCTTCAAACGCTCGTTCGGCTTCCTCGCGAGTAAGAAACGACTTATACTGAGCGCCGATAACGCCCTTGACTTGCGCTTCGCAAGCCTCCCACGAATCATAGATGCCTGGCTCCTTGCCAGACCATACTACGTAGAGTTTGGGCGTTTTTTTACTCAAAACGACTGATTTTGTTTGGATATATGAAAAAAAAGTACTACCTTTGCCCCGCAAATACGAATATTCGCATGAGTCCATTGCCTTGAAGCAATCGCCTGCAGGTTTGGGTGATGGGAGCAGAACATACGCTGCTTAGTAGCCCCGCCGGGAATCGAACCCGGATCTAAAGTTTAGGAAACTCGTATTTTATCCGTTAAACTACGGGGCCAAAGAGTGCGCAAACGCACGCTTGAATTTTGCAAGAGAGACGCAATTGGACGCTTCTTCTCGAATGCACAAACGCATTTGCGCTGCAAAGGTACAAAAAAAAACTATCATACACAAATATGAAGCTAAAAAAATTCATTTATATTGCTATTTTCTGCTGTTTGATGCCAAGAGCATGGGCTTATGAGCCCGAAAATGTGCCTATGCCGGCTGCGGGCAGCCTTGTCAGCAACCCGGATGGCATCCTCAGCGAGACCGCTGTCGAGCAAATCAATAGCACCTGCCTCAGTCTCTATCGGCAAACGGATGTAGAGTTGGCAGTAGTAGCCATCGAAGATATGAACGGCTATGATGCTGCCAACTTCGCGCAACGGCTCTTCATGCATTGGGGCATAGGCGATAAGCAACGCAATACCGGCGTGCTGATTCTGCTGGTTACCGACTCGCGCGATATCCGAATCCACACGGGAGGAGGCGTAGAAGGGCTGCTTCCCGATGCTACCTGCGATCAGATTTTATCCGGACACATGGTCCCCTATTTGAGCAACAACCAATGGGATGAAGGCATGCTTGCCGGAGCGCAAGCCATCAAAGAGGTGCTCTGTAGTCCGGAAGCGCAAGCCGAACTGCTCCTCGGCTTTACGCCCGCCGATACCGAATTATCAGATGCCATCTGCGTCTATCTAATGATAGCTTGCTGCATCCTGATTCTCTTTGCCTCACTCCTATATAGAGACATGCGCCCGCGCGTAGGCGAGACGGATAAACAACGCATGCAGCGGCAGAGCGGCACATGGCAGTTGCTCATCGCTGCAGCCATATTCTTCCCATTACCCGTTTGTTTCCTTGCCATCTGGTTCTACCGCCATGGCGGCAAAGCCATCTCTGCCATGCTGAGCGAGGCAGCCAAGAAAGCAGCGGAAGAGGAACGGCGCCGAAACCAAGACAATCCTTGGAAAGGCGGCAACAATGGCGGATTCTACATCGGCGGATTCGGGGGCGGATCGGGCCGTAGTAGCGGTGGCTTTGGAGGCGGATTTGGTGGCTTCGGAGGTGGTGCAAGCTTCGGCGGTGGAGCCGGACGGAAATTCTAACCGACTAACGGCACCATCCTTATCCTTTTGTTTGAAATAAAGCACATCTTTTGTAAGCCGTGTAAGAAATACTTATATTATTCGCGTAAAAAATCCTCATTATTGACCCAATAAACATTCGATAACAATGAAAAAAAGTACTCTTTTCGCGATTATCGTATTAGCATTAATCGCCATCATCGCCCTTTGGGGTGTAAAATGTTACAATCAATTCGTAACTGCAGAAGAAAATGTAGAGACAGCATGGTCTCAAGTAGAGAACCAATACCAGCGTCGTTCGGATCTTATCCCTAACTTGGTGAACACGGTCAAAGGCTATGCCGTCCATGAGCAGACCACACTTGAGCAGGTCATCGCTGCTCGTGCACAAGCTACCGCTATCAAGCTTGATGCTGCACAGATGACTACCGATCAGATTCAGGCGTTCAACGATGCACAAGGGCAATTGTCGATGGCGCTTGGTCGTCTCATGGCTGTTTCGGAGGCATATCCCGACTTGAAAGCCAACCAAAATTTCTTGGAATTGCAAGCCCAATTGGAGGGTACGGAAAACCGCATTACTGTTGCGCGCAACACCTTCAATGAGCAGGCAAAAGCCTACAACGTATTGGTTCGTCGCTTCCCAAAAAACATCATCGCTCAAATGTTTGGCTTCGAGAAAAAGCCCTATTTCGAGGCCGAAACTGGCGCAGAAAAAGCTCCTACAGTAGAATTCTAACTTTGCCGTGCCAAACGAATGAATGCTCAACAAATTCTTGATTTCTTGAAACGACTCACGGCCAACAACAACCGCGAGTGGTTTAATGCGCACAAAGAGGAGTGGTTGGCTTGTAAAGCCGATTTGGAGGCTTTCACAGCCCAATGGCTTGAAGCCATGCAGGAGATAGATCCTGAAACAACCAATCTGCAAGTAAAAGACTGCATGTATCGCATCTATCGCGACACGCGTTTCTCTCACAACAAAGCACCCTACAAAGATTGGATAGGGCTCATCATCGCGCCCCACGGCGGCAGGAAGTCACCATACGGCTGCTATTACCTGCATTTTCAGCCGGGGCAATGCCTCTTTGCTGGTGGCGTATGGTGTCCTGAGCCAGACACGATTAAGGCTCTCAGAAGGGATATTTATGACAACTACGAAGAACTGGAGTCTATCTTCGCACGCGAAGACGTTGCGCCTTTTTTTCAGGGGTTCGACCACGATGGAGAGCTAAAGAAATTACCTGCTCCATTTAACCATTCTGCCAAGGATTTTCCGCATCCCAAGTGGATAAGTCGCAAGTCCTTCACGTTTGAGTACCGCCTTACGGATGCTGATATGCAGTCACCTGATTTCTTCGAACGCTTGCTTACCCTATGCCGTGCGGCCAAGCCCATCAACGACTTCCTCAATTACACCGTGAGCGCCTGCGTGTAAGCGCACGGCAGAAAGTGGAAATGTAAAGGTGGGTTCTACTAATTCCCATATTCGAAAAGATAATGATGAATTGTGGGTAAACGTATTATAGCGAATTTGCGAGCCCACCTAAAAAATGAAATAATCCATCGCGCATGATGGATTATTTCGTTTCTTGTGTATGTTTTCCTCTTTATGCCTGCATCCGTTGGCTTAGAGAAGGATTTATTCGTGGCGATGTTTATTGCGGGCAGGGTCGCAAGTGAGTCCAATACCGAGTTTATTGAATATTTTTCGATCTTCTTCCGGCACCATTACAGTAGAGTGAGCCTGACAACCATTGAGCAGTGGCAAAGCCGCAAGCGCACGACGACAATTCTCATCGTGGAGCGAAAGCACAGAGAGCGCAATCAGTACTTCATCGGTATGCAAACGCGGATTGCGGCTGTGCAGACGTTCAATTTTAGTTTGCTGAATAGGTTCAATAATATCTTGCGAGAAGAGTTTTACGCTGTGTTCAATTCCAGCCAAATATTTGGCAGCGTTAACTAAGAGTGCAGCACTCGAACCGAGCAGGTCAGACGCTTCGGAGGTGATGATGGTGCCGTCAGGCAACTCGATGGCGGCACTTGCGTTACCCAATGACTGCTCTTTACGTTCTTTGGCGGCAACTGTAGATTTGCGGTATGCGCTGTTGATGCCTACTTGCTTAAACAACATGGCAATCTTATTCACCTCAGCATCATTGCCACTACCGCTGGCTAACGAGTTGAGCGCCGTGTAGTAGCGGCGGATAATCTCCTGCTTAGAAGCTTCGCAACAAACGGCATCATCAGAGATACAAAATCCTACCATATTCACACCCATATCTGTAGGTGACTTATACGGATTGGCTCCATAAATGCCCTCAAAGAGAGCATTAAGCACAGGAAAAATCTCAATATCTCGATTATAATTAATGGCCGTCTTGCCGTAGGCTTCAAGATGGAAGGGGTCGATGGAATTTACATCGTTGAGGTCGGCCGTAGCAGCTTCATAAGCAATGTTCACAGGATGCTTAAGTGGCAGATTCCATACGGGGAAGGTCTCGAACTTAGCATAACCGGCAATATTGCCGTGTGCACGTTCGTTGTAGAGCTGCGAAAGACAAACAGCCATCTTTCCGCTACCCGGGCCGGGGGCAGTAACCACCACCAGCGGACGGCTCGTCTCTACATATTCGTCCTTACCAAAACCCTCGTCTGACGCTATGAAATCCACGTTATGTGGGTAGCCTTCAATAAGATAATGGAAATAGGTTTTGATACCCAACCGCTCAAGTTTGGCTCGATAACTCTCTGCAGATTTTTGACCATTGTAATGGGTAATCACAACGGAGCCGACAAAGAAACCACGATCGATAAACGCATCGCGCAAACGCAGCACGTCCATATCATATGTGATACCTAAATCCTGACGCACTTTATTCTTCTCGATGTCCACGGCAGAGATTACGATTACAATCTCAATCATATCGCGCAACTCATGCAACATTCGCAGTTTGCTGTCGGGCATGAATCCCGGCAACACGCGGCTCGCATGGAAATCGTCAAAGAGTTTGCCTCCTAATTCCAAGTACAGTTTATTGCCAAATGTTTGAATACGTTCTTTTATGTGCTCAGACTGAATACGGATGTATTTGTCGTTGTCAAAACCAATCTTCATATACCCTTTTTTAAAAAACGATGCAAAGGTACGAAGAATTTTTGGGATATGCAAATTATGGAACAAAAATATACAAAATTCTCAAAATTATCAATTATCCTACCAATCTCTTGCTTAAAGCTACTAATCTCTTGCTTAAAGCCGTATGCTTACGCGGCTAAGTCGATAGTCTGTCGTTAGTCTGTCGTTAGGTTAATAATAAGGTGCGCGTGAGACGCGCTCTCGTCCGCAACAAATAATTAAGGCCTCCACCTCAAGGTGAAAGCCTTAATTATGTCGAGAAGAGGCGACTCGAACGCCCGACCCCTACGTCCCGAACGTAGTGCGCTACCAACTGCGCTACTTCTCGATGCAAATCAAATGACAAAGGAGAAAGACCAATAAGAAATCTGCATGAAGACCACTCTGGAAATCATACGACCTGCTCCTTTCTCATTCGGGGTGCAAAGGTACTACTTTTTTTTCAATCTACCAAGAAAAATCGTTACTTTTTGGTGATTTTCTTATTTTTTGCGGTAAAATTCCTTCTTTTTCGGGGCAGAAACGTCGGCTTTAGCAATTATTTCTTTGCAAACATCCTCCGTAAGCTCCTCTGCTTTGATGCTTCGTGGAATCTTATAATTCTGCTCTCCTTGGCGAAGATATGCCCCAAATCGTCCGTTCATCACGAGGATATCTCCGAAAACGTGAATAGGCTCTGCGAGTTGCTTTTTCTTAGCAATGAGCTGATTGGCTTCTTCCATCGTAATCGTCATCGGGTCGATATTCTTAGGAATACTGATAAATTCGTTTCCTACGCGGATAAACGGGCCGTACTTAGCACTTCCTATAATCACTTCCTGCCCGTCTATCTCCCCTAAGGTATAGGGCAAAGCGTGCTCAAACAGTTCCAGCGCCTCGGGTAAGGTAATCGTATAAATAGAATATCCTTTAGGCAGGCTGACAAACTTCGGTTTCTCGTCGGAATCCGTGCTGCCGAGCTGAATGCAAGGGCCGTTCTTAGCAATCTTCGCGCTCACCTCGAGTCCGGTTTTAGGGTCGATACCCAAAACGCGAGCGGCAATCTTGCCTGCCGGCACTTTCTTGACAAGCGGTTCGAAGGTTTTATAAAACTGATCTACAGTCTCATGCCAATCAGCGTTCCCTTCTGCTACTTCATCGAACTGCTTCTCAGAATTGGAAGTGAAATCATAACTGAGAATCTCCGGGAACTGCTCAACGAGAAATGCGTTAGCGGCTCTACCCAAGTCTGTAGGCAAGAGTTTGTGGCTTTCTGCACCAACCATCTCCTGCTTTTTCTTTTCGGTAATCTTACCGTTTTTAAGAACAAAGCAAGCATAGGGCCGTTTTACTCCGGTAATATTGCCATTCTCCACATACTTGCGCTGCTGAATCGTCTCGATAATAGTGGCGTAAGTTGACGGACGGCCGATGCCAAGTTCTTCCATCTTCTTTACGAGCGTAGCTTCGTTGTATCGCTGTGGAGCCTTGGAGTAGGTCTGCGTAGCCAATGTCTCGCGCATTTTGAGCGTTTGTCCTTCAGACATCAGCGGCAGCATATTGACCGAATCTAAATCACCAGCCTCTCCGCCGGCACCTTCATTCTGACTGGCGACATTGCTGTTGGCATTGTCGTTATATACTTTGAGGAAACCATCAAAGAGCACTACCTCTCCAGACGCGGCAAACAAATAAGGTGAGTCGCTAACGGAGACCTCCATACGCGTAGTCTCCACCTCTGCATCAGCCATTTGCGAAGCCAACGTTCGTTTCCAGATGAGTTCATAGAGGTTCTTCTCGTCAGCCGACCCGCTGATGGTGCGATGCTCCATATACGTAGGGCGGATTGCCTCGTGAGCCTCTTGCGCACCCTTGGAAGCCGTCTTATATTGGCGCATCTGATGATACGCTTCGCCGTATTCGCTTACGATTTCTTGCTTCGAGGTATGGATGGCCAAGGAAGAGAGATTCACGGAGTCAGTACGCATATACGTGATTTTTCCGCTCTCATACAGGGCTTGCGCAATACGCATGGTTTTGGCCACGGGGAAACGCAATTTTCGAGCGGCTTCCTGCTGAAGAGAGGAGGTAGTAAACGGAGGAGCTGGACACTTTTTGCCCGGTTTTTTCTGAATACTCACCAATCGAAACGAAGCTGTCTTAATCTGCTCGAGAAACGCCAGTGCCTCTTCTTTCGTAAGAAAGCGATGATTGAGTTCCGTACGCAAAACGGCATCATTACCTTGCGCATCTGAGCCTATAAAATCAGCCGTGATGCGATATTGGTCGGTGCTTACAAACTGCTCAATCTCCTCTTCTCGCTCCACTACCAGTCTTACGGCAACAGACTGCACACGGCCAGCCGACAGCCCCGTAGCAATCTTGCGCCAGAGCACGGGCGAGAGTTCAAAACCTACGATACGATCCAGCACACGACGAGCCTGCTGAGCATTCACCAGGTTATAGTCGATATCGCGTGGATTCTCAATAGCATGGAGGATAGCGCTTTTGGTAATCTCATGAAAGACCACGCGACGTGTATGCTCCGGCTTCAAGTGCAGCACCTCTTTCAAATGCCAGGCTATTGCTTCTCCTTCGCGGTCTTCATCAGAAGCCAACCATACCATATCGGCTTTGGCGGCCTCGGTGCGCAACGTGTGGATAAGGTGTTCCTTGCTCGAATCAATCACGTAATTGGGCTCGTAGCCATTCGTAAAATCTATACCTAAACTATTTTTTCCCTGCCCCTCTATATCGCGAATATGTCCTTGTGATGACAACACATGAAAATCGTCACCTAAGAATTTCTCTATTGTTTTGGCTTTGGCAGGAGACTCTACAATTACCAGATTCTTACTCATTATCGTTTGAATTTTTCGGTTTAAACCCCTTCAAATCTTGTGCCAAACGGATTATATATATAATATATAAGGTGTGGTTTAGCCAATTTTTAGGGCGAAAACGGCGGCAAAAGTACTGCTTTTTCTTGAAATAACCAAATTTTTCAGCACTTTTTTTTGTAATGTTGGGTATAGGCTTGCGTATATACAAATAAATTTGTATCTTTGCAAAAAAAATTTTATTTATGGCTTTTAGAGAGAAAATGTCAAACGCTCATCCGCTGCTGAAGGGTGTGCTATGGCTTGGAATAATGGGGCTGCTCTTCGTAATTTCGATGGCAGCTTATGTATTATATGTAAGGCTTACAGGCGTTCAAACCGTGCTTGAGCTTAAGATGGCGCAATTGGTGCAATCGGTAATGGTGTTCGTAGTGCCATCCTTACTTGCGGTATGGTGCTGGAGCTCTCGTCCTTCCGAATGGTTGCGTCTGCGTGCAGTAGGTAATGGTTGGGTATATGCTTTGATTGTGATGCTGATGATTGTATCCCAACCGGGCATCAACATGCTCGCCACCTGGAATGAAGGTATCCGTTTGCCTGCGTTCATGAGCGAGTTAGAGCAGCATTTTCAAGACATGGAAGCATCGGCTCGTGAACTAACAGAGATGCTAGCTGCCGCACCCACAATCGGTGCTTTGCTGCTCAATCTAATCGTGTTGGCAGCGGTGCCAGCCATAGGTGAAGAGCTGACGTTCAGAGGGGTTGTTCTCGGGCTCACGGATGGCGATACCACCCTCGGCCCACGCACATCGCCCACCCTACGCACACACCTGGCTGTTTGGACTGTAGGCATCATCTTCAGCCTTATCCATTTTCAGTTTTATGGTTTTATTCCGCGTATGCTCTTAGGCGTTGTGCTGGGCTATCTGCTGGTTTGGACCGGCAGTTTGTGGGCACCAATGGCAGCCCATTTTACGAACAACGCCTTGGTCGTACTCCTGTATTTCGCAGAAGAACATTTTTCAATCAACAGCGAATCGCTTGAATCATTCGGCACCGGCACTACCTCTTGGGCGGGTTGGCTGAGTCTCTTGCTCAGTCTGCTGCTGCTTTGGCTCGTTCGAAACGCCGTTCAGCAACAATCATCAGCGCCTCATCCAGCAGGTCCTGGGGAAGCATAATTTCGCGCAACTGCAGACTGCGGAGCCAGCCGGCTACGTCTTTATCTTGCAATGTATAGAAGACTTCTTGCAGATCAGCGAGGTCCTTTTCTGAATACTGTTCGGGCGCTATCCCTCGCAGGCGGTCGAGCTCCTCATCATCGTAATACACAATCTCGGGTTTGGCGGTAAGCAACGATTCGCGTTCGCAAACGGCATGTCGGCCGCAGCACTCATCATCTACCGGAACGCGCACCATCTTTTCTGCCTGAGGCTCCTCGCCTCGGGCTATTGCTGCTTGACGCTCTGCTTCAAGCGTTTTCTGACGCTTGCGCTCACGTATCTCCATCAGCACCATCGTTAGGAGCATCAGCAGGAGAAACGCTATCAATATGATTAAGGTATCCATAATATCTGCGGCATACGCTATTCTGATTCTGCAGCAGACGCCTATTCGGAGTCTGCGTCGTCTTGTTCGATTACCAGGTTTTCGATGATAAACTGCTGGCGCTCGGCCGTGTTTTTACCCATATAGAAACTCAAGAGTCCGCTCACCGAGTCTTCCTTGCGCAGACTTACCTGATCCAGACGGATATCTTTGCCGATGAAACCGCTAAATTCAGCAGGATCAATCTCGCCAAGGCCTTTGAATCGGGTAATCTCAGGGTTCTTTACCTCTGCAAGTGCTTTGAGGCGCTCTTCCTCCGAATAGCAATACCGGATTTCCTGCTTGTTCTTCACGCGGAATAGGGGTGTTTGGAGGATATACACATGGCCTTTCTTCACCAGTTCTGGGAAAAACTGCAAGAAGAAGGTAAGCATCAAAAGTCGGATATGCATACCATCTACATCGGCATCGGTAGCAATAATCACCTTGTTGTATCGGAGGTCATCGAGGCCGTCCTCGATATTGAGAGCCGACTGCAGGCAGTTGAACTCCTCGTTTTCATATACCACTTTCTTGGTGAGTCCATAGGAGTTGAGCGGTTTACCACGGAGGGAGAAAACGGCTTGGGTGTTCACATCCCTACTCTTGGTAATGCTGCCCGAAGCGGATAGACCCTCGGTGATGAAGATGGCGCTCTCATATCGCAAATCGACTTCCGAGCCCTTGCTGGCGTATTGCGGTTTGGCATCGTTGAGATGCACACGGCAGTCGCGCAGTTTGGGGTTATTAAGCAGGTTCTTCTTGGCGCGCTCGCGAGCCAATTTCGTAACGCCCGCAATCGCCTTGCGCTCCTTCTCTGACTCCTGAATCTTCTGTAACATCTTCTGCACCGTATCGGGCGCTTTATGCAGATAATTATCGAGTTCACGCTTTACGAAATCGTTGACAAACTTATTCACCGAGATAGCATCCTCAGCCAGCGACATGTCCTTTGAACCCAGTTTCACCTTCGTCTGACTCTCGAAGGTTGGCTCTTCCACGTTGATGGCTATGGCCGCTACTATGCCGTTTCGAATATCGCTCAGTTCCATGTTTTTTTGGAAAAACTCCTTTATCGTCTTCCCGAGAGCCTCTCGGTAAGCCGCCTGATGGGTGCCGCCGAGGGTGGTGTGTTGGCCGTTAACAAACGAATGATACTCCTCGCCGGTCTGGTCAGTATGCGTGAGCGTTATCTCGATATCCTCGCCTTGAAGGTGGATGATGGGATAAAGGGGTTCTGCGGTCATGTTCTCTTTCAAGAGGTCCATCAAGCCGTCTTTGGAATGAAACTTCATCCCGTTGTATTTGATTGTGAGGCCCGTATTGAGGTAGGAGTAATTGCGCAGGAGCGTCTCGATGTACTCGCTGCGGAATTGATAATTCTCAAAAAGCCCTTTGCTGGCATCCGGCTGGAACTCGATGTAGGTTCCTCGAGCGGCCCCCTCCGTATTGGGAACAATGCCGGAGTCGCTCACCAGATGGCCCTGATGAAACTCAGCACGACGCGTCATACCATCCTCGCGAAACGACTGCACTACGAAATGCTCCGAAAGCGCATTCACCGCCTTCGTACCTACACCATTCAAACCTACGGATTTCTTAAACGCTTTCGTGTCGTACTTTCCGCCAGTATTCAGAATAGACACCGCCTCTACCATTTTGCCCAAAGGAATACCGCGCCCGTAATCGCGAACCGTCACTCGGCCGTTGGGCACTTCGCATTCCACGGTCACCTCTATCACCTTCCCCTCTTTCATGCGGAACTCATCGATAGAGTTATCAACCGTTTCTTTGATTAGCACGTAGATGCCATCGTCTTCTTGGCGACCATCGCCCAATTTCCCGATATACATTCCCGGGCGACGACGAATGTGTTCGCGGTCGTCGAGATGGATGATATTGTCGTCGTTATAGGAAGCAGCTTGTTGTTGTTCTGTTTCAGCCATAGTTATCCAATGTAATTTCGACTGCAAAGGTACTAAAAAAAATTGAGATAGCCAAAAATTATAACAAAAAATCTCAAAATTCTACAAAATTCTCAACGAGCATAGCGCATTAGTAGGCGTGCTCTGTCTGTTTAGTCCTTCCAGATTTGCTTGCGGTCGTTGGCAACGAATATCATAGGGAGAAATATTGCTCGTTGGCAGCGAATATCATTCTCTTTCTTTTGCCTGCGGATAGTATTCGCTCCATAATTTCAAAAATCTTACAATTTGCCCCTCAGCAGATTAAAAAAGGTTAAATCTGCATCGTAAACCTCCTAAAAATTTGGTACATAAGCAAATTTTGTGTACCTTTGCCTAACCATTTCAAAAAATGTACATTATGTCAACACCTACCAAACACATTTTCTCGTACATCAACGAGTCCATTCGCACCAATTGGGAGCGTCCCGGCTTTTCCGATTATGGCGAAAAAACCAACTATACTTATGGCGAGATTGCTACTCAGATTGCTCGCCTGAACCTTTTCTTTGAGCTGGCAGGCGTAGAGAAAGGCGGTAAGATTGCTTTCTGCGGAGGCAACAGCTCCAACTGGGGCGTAAGTTTCCTCTCCGTATTAGCTTATGGCGCAGTAGCTGTAAGCATCCTGCCGGACTTCACCGGACCGGATGTAGAGAAGTTGGTGAACCACTCCGAGTCGCAGATTCTGATTGCCGGCCCCGTTGTAGCCAACAAAATCAAGTTCGAGAACATGCCCAGCATCAAGGCTGTTATCAGCATGAAGGACTTCTCTATCCTCTATGCGCAGACCGACAACTATCAGAAAGCGTTCGATAACCTCGATGCTGCTTTTGCTAAGCGTTACCCAGATGGATACAAACCCGAATACGTTCATTATCAAGACGATAACCTCGACGACCTCGCGCTTATCAACTACACCTCAGGCACCACCTCTGCGCCCAAGGGAGTGATGCTTACCTATCGTTCGCTCTCTACTAACTGCACTTTCGGACAGGAGTGGATTCCCAATTCGCCGAATGATAATATTGTATCGATGCTTCCGCTTGCACACATGTTCGGCATGATGTTTGAATTCATCTATCAGGTAGCCGGCGGCACACATGTATTCTTCATCACACGACTGACCACACCTATCCTGATGAAGGCATTCCAAGACTGCAGTCCGTATCTGATTCTGACGGTGCCCCTCGTATTGGAGAAGATTTACCAAAAGAAAATCAAACCGATGGTGAATAAGCCGCTCATCAAGTTCCTTTGGCATGTGCCCGGAGTGAATAAGATTATTAAAAACAAGGTACGCGATGGTTTGATGACGGCTTTCGGAGGCAAACTTAAGAGTTTGATTATTGGAGGCGCTGCGCTGAATGGCGAAGTAGAAGCTTGCCTTAAAGAAATCGGTTTCCCCTTCCTCGTTGGATACGGCATGACCGAATGCGGCCCGCTTATCTCGTATGTACCTTGGCAGGAGTTTGCGCCCCATAGTTGCGGACGTATCGTTGATCGTATGGAAATCAAAATCGACTCGTCTGATCCGCTCCACGAAGTGGGTGAGATTCTCGTGAAAGGCGAGGCTTGCATGATTGGCTATTATAAGAACCCCGAAGCTACCAAGGCCGTACTGATGGAGGATGGTTGGCTCCGCACGGGAGACCTCGGGTTGCTCGACCAGAAGGGCAATATCTATATCAAGGGCCGCAATAAGAACATGATCCTTGGACCTTCCGGACAAAACATCTATCCCGAGGAGATAGAGGATTTGATCAACTCTATCGATGAGGTAGTTGAGTCACTTATCGTGGATCGTGACCATAAATTAGTGGCGCTCGTTTATCCGGATTATGAGCTACTGAAGACGCCCGAGTATGCCGATAAGGACATCAAGACACTCATCACTTCAGCCATCAAGAACATCAACAAGCACCTCCCGCAATACAGCCAGATTTCTGACGTTGAAATTCGTGAGCAGGAATTTGAGAAGACCCCAAAACGCAGTATCAAGCGCTTCATGTATAAGTAATGGTTGCGGTATGGCGCATGTATAGTACTGTCATCCCGCATGATGCATGTATTGTACTGTCATCTTGCATGATGCATGTATTGTACTTTCATCCCGCACGATTCTACAAGAAACCTCATCGCTTCGGTGGTGAGGTTCTTTATTTATATTGTTCGTGGCAGCCCTGGAACAGGCTTTAGGGCTACTGGAACAGCCACAGGGGAAAAAACAAAAAAACTGCCGATTTTGGAAAGTGTCTATGCTTGCGGAGACTGTCTACTTTCTTAGGAAAAACAGTATTAACCTGTCTACTTTTGCGGAAAAGAAAGTACTAACCTGTCTACTTTTTTTAGGAAAAGACAGTTTGATACTTTTTCACAAAAACGTAACAAACGTTACAAACGTTACACATTCGAGAGTAAGGTGTCTATACCTGCTTTTTCAGTCATTACTCCCACTTTTGATCACTTTACTACCTACTTTTCGGTATTTTTCATGTACTTTTATAGCAAATTTAAATGATAAAATTTAGGGGGTATTTCGTAGGGGGTAGTATTTATATTATACTATATGCGCACGCGTGCCTGAGACTCAAAAATGTGTAACGTTTGTAACGTTTGTAACGCTTCGTCGCTGCGCGCCTTGCTGTTTTGATATAAATGCCAACGTGAGGTGGTTGTAAATATGCAACTACTACGATTTTTTTCGTACTTTATTGCATTTTTTCGGATTTCGTGCATTTTACCCTCAAATTATTCAAAATTTTGTACTACCTTTGCACTCGCATTCGGCACTTGAGTCGCATAGCCGATACCGCTCCACTAAATCGGCGGGCGACCAAGGCCTCTGCTCTCCCCAAAAATCCGAGATTTTCGGGGGGCCCAATGAAGATGCATCGCACGCTCATCGCACGTTCATCGCGTTACCATCGCACACACGAACACGTGTAAACAACAAGCGAACATGGTGTTTCCTGCAGATGCAAGTCGAGTTTAAATATTCTAGACAACGAGAAATAGGCCGAAGGCCGTTGTTCCTAAAATAAAACATGTCAGCAACGATAACACATACATTTGACATGTTGAATTGCCATTTAAAAAATAGGGTATTGGGCTTTGGTGAATTTTATACTGAATATTTTGATATTCCAAAAAATCTTTGTACCTTTGCAGCGTTTTTCAGATATACAGATATTTCGCTATGCAGAAGTTTGCTATTTCAGACGTTTTTTGCCCGAAACTCTTCACGTCGCTTAAGCACTACGACAAGAAGACTCTCACACAAGATATCGTAGCCGGTATCATCGTGGGCGTGGTGGCTATTCCGCTGGCTATCGCGTTTGGTATCTCTTCGGGCGTAGGTCCTACCGAAGGCCTTATTACTGCTATCATCGCCGGATTTTTAATTTCTTTTTTCGGAGGCTCCAAGGTGCAGATTGGTGGTCCTACCGGCGCTTTCATCGTAATTATCTACGGCATTATTCAGGAGTATGGCGTGAGCGGTCTGATGATTTCCACCATCATGGCCGGCATTATCCTAATCCTGATGGGCTTATTCAAGCTCGGTAACGTGATAAAGTTCGTGCCCTACCCCGTAGTGATCGGTTTTACTGCAGGTATAGCCGTAACAATCTTCACTACGCAGATGAACGATCTCTTCGGCTTGGGCATCACGGATGCACCGGCAGACTTCATTCATAAATGGATGTGCTACGCTGAGCACTGGCAAGACGTGAATTGGTGGGCTTTCGGCATTGGTATCCTTTCTCTACTGCTGATTATCTATACCCCCCGCTTGAGTAAGAAAATCCCCGGTTCGCTGGTAGCCATCATCGTAATGACGCTGGCCGCATGGGTACTTCGCACGTTTTGCGGAGTAGATAGCATCACAACCATCTCCGACCTCTATGAATTGCCCCACGGCATGCCCGCTCCACGTATGCCTGAGATTGCGCTCAAAGAGGGACAAACGATGATTAACTTGATTCAAGATCTCTTTCCCTCCGCCTTTACGATTGCTATGTTAGGCGCTATCGAGTCACTCCTCTCAGCTATGGTAGCAGATGGCGTGATAGGCGACCAACATAACTCCAACACCGAGCTGATTGGTCAGGGAATAGCCAACCTCGTCGTTCCGTTCTTCGGCGGCATCCCCGCTACAGGCGCTATCGCTCGAACGATGACGAATATCAACAACGGCGGCAAGACGCCAGTAGCCGGCTTGGTACACGCAGGCGTACTGATGCTCGTACTCCTCTTCTTGGGCAATCTCGTTGGCATGATTCCGATGGCATGCCTCGCAGGTGTGCTTATTATGGTGAGCTACAACATGTCCGGATGGCGTACATTCCTCTGGTTGGCCAAGAACCCCAAATCCGACTTCCTCGTGATGCTTGTGACCTTCGTGCTGACGGTAGTGTTCAACCTCACCGTAGCCATCGAAGTGGGATTGATTTTAGCCATTGCCCTTTTCTTAAAACGAACCAACGAAATGACGGTAGTGCGCTCGTTCTCCAACGAATTAGACCCCACCCATCAAACCGACATCCGTCTTCATGGACAAGACCTTGAGATGCTCCATATCCCTGCACACACCGAGGTATATGAGATTGATGGACCATATTTCTTCGGCATCGCCAATAAGTTTGATGAGATTAGCCGCCGTATTGGTAAAGACGACCAGAAAGTGCGTATCATACGTATGCGTAAGGTATCGTTTATTGACAGTACTGGCATTCACAATCTTGAGCAACTCTACCTGCGCTCCAAGCATTGCGGCATCCAACTCGTATTGTCAGGCGTTAACCAACACGTTTTCGAAGCGCTCGATAAAGCAGGCCTGGTGAAACTTATAGGACGAGAGAATATCCGTGACCACATCAATGGAGCGCTTGCGCGTGCAGGAGAAATAGTAGGTGAAAAAATCGCCACAGACTGATTCATTGGCATACATTTTGTTCTCTCCATTTTTTACAGTATTTTTGCAGCATGTTACCCAAATCGAACGTCCATATTCGCAACAAACGAGCCTCGTATGACTACGAGATTCTCGACCGTCTAACGGCCGGGATAGTGCTCTATGGTACGGAGATTAAGTCCATTCGCGACAGCAAAGCCTCCCTTGCTGACACCTACTGCGTGTTCAATGGTTCGGAACTTTGGGTCAAGCAGATGCATATTGCCACCTATCAGTTCGGCTCATACTCCAACCATGAGGTGCGCCGTGATAGGAAACTGCTGCTTACCAAACGCGAGCTCCGTAAGCTCCGCAATGCAGTAAAAGATACAGGTAAGACCATCATCCCCCTTTCGCTTTTTATCAACGAAAAAGGACTTGCCAAGCTCGAGATTGCGCTCTGCCAAGGTAAGCACGATTACGATAAACGACAGTCGATTCGCGAACGAGAAGACAAGCGCGAATTGGCCAAACTGACTAAGGTAAGAGGATAAATCCTTACCAGATTGTTGACTTAAATAATTTTGAAACATATGAGCAAAACATTACTTATGATTCTTGATGGCTGGGGCCTGGGCAAAGCAGGCAAAGAGAATGCCATCTACAGCACCCCTACTCCCAATTGGGATGCGCTCCTGAAAAACTACCCCCACTCGCAGCTTCAAGCCAGCGGCGAGAACGTAGGTCTGCCCGACGGACAAATGGGTAACTCTGAGGTAGGACACTTGAATATCGGTGCCGGACGAGTGGTTTATCAGGATTTGGTGAAAATCAATATCGCCATTCGCGACAACTCCATCATGCAGAACCCCGAGATTGTAGCTGCTTACAGCCGTGCCAAAGAGACCGGCAAGAAGCTCCATATCATGGGCCTGACCTCAACCGGTGGCGTTCACTCATCGCTGGATCACCTCTTTAAGCTCGTTAGTATTGCCGGCGAATACGGCATTGCCGACCATACGTTTGTGCACTGCTTCATGGACGGTCGTGACACCGACCCTCGTAGCGGCATCACCTACATCGAAGCGCTTCAGAAAGAGTGCGACAAAACGGGCGCACATATCGCATCTATTATCGGTCGTTTCTACGCTATGGACCGCGATAAGCGTTGGGAACGCATCAAGGTTGCGTATGATCAGCTCGTTAATGGTCAAGGTCGCGCATGCGAAGACATGGTAGCTGGCGTACAGTCATGCTACGACAGCCACACCGAAGAGCATAAGAACACCGATGAATTCATGGAGCCGCTCGTAAACGCGCATTGCGATGGCCGAATTGAGGAAGGCGATGTAGTCATTTTCTTCAACTACCGCAACGACCGAGCCAAGGAGATTACCATCGCGCTCACGCAGCAGGATATGCCCGAGCAGGGGATGCATACCATTCCCAACCTCCACTACTGCTGCATGACCCCTTACGACTCCAGCTTCACCGGCCTTCATATCCTTTTCCCGAAAGAGAACGTAGAAAACACGCTCGGCGAGATAGTAAGCAACCTCGGTATGAAGCAGCTTCGTATTGCTGAGACGGAGAAATTTGCACATGTCACCTTCTTCTTCAATGGTGGTCGCGAGGCAGAGTACCCGGGCGAGGAGCGTATCCTCATTCCTTCGCCCAAAGTACCTACGTATGACTTAAAACCAGAGATGTCGGCCCCTGAGGTAACCGAGGCCCTTGTAGAGGCTATCAACACGGAGAAATTCGACTTCATCACGCTCAACTTCGCCAACGGCGATATGATTGGCCACACCGGCGTTTATCCCGCTATTCAGAAAGCCGTAACCTGCATCGACAACTGCTCGCAGAAGGTGATTGATGCTGCCCTCGCACATGGTTATGAGGTGGTGATTATCGCCGACCACGGCAACGCCGACAATGCGATTAACGCCGATGGCACCCCCAACACGGCCCACTCGCTCAACCCCGTGCCGTTCGTTTATATCTCCAACGATCATAAGAACGCGCACTGCCTCGATGGCCGTTTGGCAGATGTTGCTCCTTCTATCTGCCACATCCTTGGCATTGAGCAGCCTAAGGAAATGACGGGCAAATGCCTGATTGAAGACTAAGCTACATGCAAGGTGGTTCTTCCACCTCAAAGTAAGCATCCATTAAAGTACAGGTATATCCTCAAACGTTGGCGGGTTATTAAACCATCCACACTCAAACAAATCAGCCGAGCGATTGCCCGGCTGATTTTTCGTTTTGCAGCTTATAATAAACACGTATGCTAATCGGTTTTCCCAAAAATATGATTCCAGATAACAACATTCCTTATACTATTCTCCAGATAAGTTGGCATGCATAGCCGCAGCCGCTTTGCGTCCATCCGACATGGCGAGAATAACGGTCGCCCCACCCCGCACGATATCGCCTCCGGCATAGAGCACGGGGATAGCCGACTGCATGCCCTCGTTGACTACAATCGTTCCTGTCTTACTTATCTCCAACCCGGGTGTAGTACTTGGAATAAGCGGGTTAGGCGATACGCCTACGGCAACAATCACCAGGTCGCAGGGCAAGGTAATCGTCTGTCCTTCTACGGGTATCGGACTTCTTCTACCTGAAGCATCGGGTTCACCTAACGCCATCACTTGCAGTACGGCTTCCATCACTTTGCCACTCGGCGGAAGAGGTCGACCATCAGCACCAACTTGAGCAGGCTCAGCATGATAAGCTATGGGGTTATGAAGCGTAAGGAACTCCACACCCTCTTCCTTGGCATGACGCACTTCTTCTACACGGGCAGGCATTTCCTCTTCCGAGCGACGATATACGATAGTAGCATGTTCAGCGCCCAAGCGCTTGGCTGTTCGTACTGCATCCATAGCCGTATTTCCGCCTCCAACAACAATCACATTCTTTCCATGAAGTACGGGTGTATCCATCTCTTCGCGAGAAGCACCCATCAGGTTCACGCGCGTGAGGTACTCGTTTGAACTCATTACGCCATTCAAGTTCTCGCCAGGAATGCCCATGAATCGAGGTAAGCCAGCACCCGTTCCTACAAAAATACCATCGAACGATTTGCGAAGTTCCTCTATCGTTATGGTCTTGCCGATAATCGTATCTTTCTCAAACCGCACGCCCATTCGGCGGAGGTTATCGATTTCTGCATCTACAATCTTATTCGGCAGACGGTATTCGGGGATGCCATACTTGAGCACACCGCCAATCTCATGCAGTGCCTCGAAGACGGTGACTTCGTAGCCCCATTTAGCCATGTCGCCGGCAAACGTCAATCCGGCGGGACCACTACCTACTACCGCTATTCGTTTACCATTGGCGGGCTCAGTATGGGGTAGCGCCATCTTCCCGGACTCGCGTTCGTAATCCGCTGCAAAACGCTCAAGATAACCGATAGCTACCGGCTCATGCTTCATCTTATGGTGAATGCACTTGCTCTCACATTGCTTCTCCTGCGGACACACACGGCCGCAGACAGCGGGCAGAGTGGATGACTCTTTAATCACCGCAGCAGCACCAAGGATGTCACCCTGCTCGATGAGGGATATAAACGAAGGAATCTGAATGCCAACAGGACATCCCTCAACGCATCCTGGATTCTTGCAATGCAAGCAACGTTTAGCCTCTTGCATAGCCTGCTCGAGACTGAGCCCCTGATTGACTTCGTCGTATAGCGAAGTGGCACGAATAGTAGGGTCAAGCGACGGCATCACTACGCGCGGTAAGGAAGCACGTTCTTTAGCAGTCAGCGGCTTGTCTTCAGCCTTCGGCTCCTCTCCATTTTGCTTTGATTCGGTTGCCGTTTCTTCTATCCCTTCTGATTCGTTGGCGTTTTTCGGCATTCCATCGGCTTGGTCGTTGGCTGCCACTTGCTCTGAGAGGGTTTTATAGCGCTCAAAAGCTTCTCGCTCTTCGGCCTTATAGCCTCCCATTCGCGTGAGCATCTCGTTCCAATCCACCAGATGCGCATCAAACTCCGGACCATCAACGCACACAAACTTCGTTTTGCCACCCACCGTAACGCGACAAGCGCCACACATTCCGGTACCATCTACCATGATTGTATTCAAAGATGCCTCCGTAGGCACTCCGTATTTCTCGGTAAGAAGGCTTACGAACTTCATCATGATAGCCGGCCCAATCGTTACACATTTATGTACAGGCTCGCGGTTGATCACCATCTCCACGCCTTGGGTTACCAGCCCCTGCTGACCATACGAGCCGTCATCCGTCATGATAATCAGTTCGTCAGATACAGCGCGGAGTTGTTCCTCAAGAATAATCAATTCACGCGTACGAGCCGCGAGCACAACGATCACCTTATTGCCAGCCTGCTTGAGCGCTGAAGCAATCGGGAGCATCGGAGCTGCACCTACACCACCACAAGCACATACGACTGTTCCATAAGGCTGGATATTCGTAGCCTTACCGAGTGGACCAACAAGGTCGGCAATCTGATCTCCCACTTCGAGGTTACACAATTTAGTACTACTTACGCCTATCTTCTGCACAACCAAATTGATGGTGCCCAAATGTATATCGGCATCAGAAATGGTGAGCGGCATACGTTCACCTTGCTCATCTACACGGACAATCACGAAATGACCGGCACGTCGGGATTTCGCAATGAGTGGAGCCTCAACCTGAAGCTCCACTACATTTTCTGAGAAATATTTCTTACGAATAATCTTGTTCATGTCATAACTGTTTTAAGTACCCATTTTAGAAATATCGTATTTCTTCGCCCTGAATAGAGCTGAGTATCTTATTGGCGAGCGAGGATGCACCAAATCGGAAGCAAGAATTGTTAAGCCACTCTTCACCAAGTATTTCCTTAACGATAGTATAATGCTGCACAGCTTGCTCAGTGGTGCTTACGCCTCCCGCCGGTTTGTAGCACACCTTTTGGCCGGTCTTCTCGTACCATGCCTTAATCATGCAGCACATCACGTAAGTAGCCTCTAAGGTGGCCGCTACAGCAATCTTGCCAGTACTCGTTTTGATAAAATCAGCCCCAGCAGCCATAGCTAATACCGATGCCTTAGCGATATTATCAGCCGTCTTGAGGGCGCCCGTTTCGAGAATCACCTTCAAATGCGCATTGCGAGCTGCTGCTTTCTGTTCTTCAATCTCCTCAGCGCACACATCATACCGCCCCTCAAGGAATTTACCCTGCGAGAGCACAATATCTACTTCTGTAGCACCAGCTGCCACTGCAAGCGCCACTTCAGCCACCTTAACCTCAAGGAAAGTTTGTGACGCAGGGAAACCACCGGCTACCGACGTAATACCTACACCTGGAGCGGTGAGGTGCGCTTTTACGGTCTCTACAAGAGCCGGATACACACAAATAGAGGCCACATTGGGGAGGCCGGGGAATTGCTTCTGAAACAGATTGACATTCTCGGCCATTTTCTGTACTTTCTCTACGGTATCATCACCATTGAGCGTTGTAAGATCTATCTGACTGAGACATTGTTTCCACACCTCAATGTTGTTGTTTTCTTCAAAATGTACATTGATAATGCGATTGACTTCATCCGTTACCTGCTGATCCGTCATTTCCAGCTTATACAACTCAAAAAGTTCCTTAAATTTATCCATAAAATTTGGTGGGTATAGTATTCCTGCAATAAAAGTTTATCTATCGCGAAGAGAAAAAATGAAGTTAACGGCCCACTTCCAAGCCGAAAAACCTACTCCTCTGGTGATGCAACAAGATTATCTACATTCGTAGTTTCATTAGTGAGGCGGAGCTTGCCAATGATGGTCTCATTACCCTTTACGGAATCGCCAAAATCTACAAAAATCTCGGTGTTGAGTGGGAGATAAAGATCAACTCTCGAGCCCAATTTGATAAATCCCAGGTGCTCATTCCTATGGCATTTGCTTCCTACCTTGGCGTAGGTCACCACTCTTCTCGCCATCGCACCAGCCACTTGACGAATCATTACTTCCTGATTGTTATGCGTTCGGACAACCACGAGCGAACGTTCATTTTCCGTACTTGATTTGGGCAACCAGGCTCCAAGATGCCTACCGCTTTGGTGCTCGCTACGCATGATTACCCCCTCAATCGGATACCAATTGGCATGCACATTTAACGGACTCATGAATATGCTCACCTGCAGCCGCTCTTCCTTAAAATAGTCCGGCTCAAAAACGGGCTCAATCACTACGATGCGACCGTCGCAAGGAGAAATAAGGAAATTCGGGTCATCTACGTCCAAGATGCGAAGCGGATTGCGGAAGAAATAGGTAGTAAACACCAATAACGCTGCAGTAAGCACCAGTATTACGGCAAAAATCCAATGTGGCGTAAGCAGATATACCGGCACATTGATAGCAAAAATGGCAAATGCGAGGAAAACAATAATGTTCCGTCCTTCGCGATGTATTTTAAGTTTGCGTTTCAAAATAATTCAAAAGTTTAATGGGCAAAGATACGCCTACATTTACATTTGGGCGAATGGCATATGAGCTAACATCTCTGCAGCTTGATCTAAGCCCTTTCGAAGCTTGGACTCTACCATCATTTTTATCATAGCAGGCATATCTGCTTTCACTGTGAGTTTGATGCGTGTGTCGCCTGGAGCTACTTCCTTGAGTTGTATCCAGCAATGGCCTTCCATAGGGATATTATCAAGGCAATATTTGATAGTGTCGTTCTCTATGCGGTCTTCTATGCGAATACCTATCATCTGACCGATACCTTCCACCTTAAACCTCACGTTGTCCTCTTCAGCAACAATCTCTTTGACTTTATCCTGGGGAATAAGATTTTTGACTTTCTCGATATTGGTGAGGTTACTCAGTACGCGATAAATATCATGTGCCGATGAAGTAGAGGAAGTAATCTTACTTTCGTATTTCTGTTCTGACATAGTTATTTCTTTTTTTTCCAATCCTGCGGAGCGCGCTGCCATGCACGTACAATCTCCTCGTTCTCGGGCGATAGCACTCCAGACAGAATAGCATAGTTAATAATTGAATTAAAACATGTAAGCGAGCGATTTTGCAGTGCATTCTTCTTGAGATGCTGCTGCCCAATCGTAAGTTCATAATCGAAAATGGAAATCATTCCCAGGACGATAGAGCCATCTTTTCTAAGCGCATCTTGCACTTTCGTACAATACTTGCCTTCCGAAACTTGATCTTCCACAATGACCACTTTTTGGCGCGGACGAAGATCACCCTCTATGCAATTCTCCAAGCCATGATCTTTAGGTCGACCATGAACATACACAAAAGGTAACCCTAATTCTTCCGCCACAGAATAACCTATAGCAATAGCATTGGGGGCTACAGCGGCTATGCATTCCACGTCAGGATACGTCTCAATAAGTACACGAGCGAGCTCCACTTTAATTTGACAACGCACAAGCGGATAAGAAAGGATCTTACGGCTGTCAAAATATATCGGAGAAATCCACCCATTACCCCATTCAAAAGGATTGTTTGGTTGGATTTTAATAGCCTTCATTTTCAGCAATTTGGTTGCAATAAAATCTGACAATTCTTTCATTTTCTTTAGCGTATTCAGAACTTTTAAGGTATAAAAATGCAATATAAAATCATAAAGCGCTGCAAAGATACAAAAAAAAACTGAACCCGCCAAGAAAAATTTTATGTTTTACAACATATATTGCGTTTTAGCTGGTTTTCAGCGATTTTTTTGGTATTTATTGATTTGCAAATTGGCTATTCGAATAGCCTCCTCAAGTGTATGAATATCCATCATGAGGATACCTAACTGATAGGTATCTTGAATGGCCGTTTTTTCATTATCGGAGAGATAGTAAACATAATTGGTCGGCTTTGTTCCTCTCGTTCCGAGGAGATTCACACGAATACGATCTGACATGTGACTGCTTACAAAATTCAGCAGCTCAAGCGAACGATCGTTGGGCAACGATAGAATACTCCTCTGCGCCGGAGAGGTAGGCAGCGAAAAATGATGCTCACTACCGCCAAATTGCTGACAATCATCTCCCACACACATCTCTACTGACGACTGAAGAAGCTCTGAATTGCCCGCATAATAACTTTTTACCAAAGCTTGATAATCATCCGTAATATACACTTGCAAATAGCATCGATCAAGATTATTGTCTGTTCGCAGCAACCGATGAACATACCTGCCATGATCTTCATATTGCTCTTGCTTTTCATAAGCAAACTTCTTCAGCAGCGGATCAGCTTGCTGCTGAAGGGTAGTGAGCAACGAATCAGAATAAGAAAGCGTGCGTTGCGCCTCAATAAACACAACGGAGTCTTGCAAAGCCTTGGCTAATCGCCTCTGTGCCACACACTTAGGATACGAATAATGCACAGAATCCAATCGGATTTTTGCCTCGTTAAGTTGGCCCTCAATCACAAGACTGCGGGCAGAATCAACTAGGGCTGATGCTTTCTCAGCATCAGACGTGCCACCACAACTAATCAGCAGAAGGATACTGACGAAAGATACAAATATGCGTTTCATTTTTGGATGAAAGATAAAATATCAGATGGTTGTTCAGCTATATAATCCGGATGATTTTCAAGTAAATGTTCGCGCGTGCAGAAACCCCATGTGCAACCAATTACCTCAAGATTGGCATTATGAGCAGTCTGTACATCTACATCCGAATCACCTACATAAAGCGTTTCTTCCGGTGCAATGCAATTAAGCGAAGGCGAAGCAAAGATATCGAAAACTATCTGCGGATTGGGTTTTCGCTCTACCCCAGTCCGCTCACCTAAAATTACGTCAAACATATCATCGCCGAAATAGTGACGAATGAGCGCTTGTGTAGCTTCGTTATATTTATTCGAAGCAACCGCTAATCGAATACCCCATCGCTTAAGTTGCACAAGTACTTCTTTGATGCC
This sequence comes from uncultured Bacteroidales bacterium, assembly GCA_946059305.1. Classification (GTDB taxonomy): domain Bacteria; phylum Bacteroidota; class Bacteroidia; order Bacteroidales; family Paludibacteraceae; genus Colicola. The sequence goes on from CAMGMU010000006.1 coordinate 26,288, forward strand.
GGGATACGGACAAGTATGGATACGATTGTGGGTATCATAATAACGAATAAAGTCGGGCTTAATACGCATCAATACCTCCATATTTCTGCATTCTTGAGGGAGCGAACGAAGGATTAATTTGTTTACCCCATTACCCACCATAGCTGGATATTCAGCCAGTTGATGAGGCGGAAACCCATTCGTCTGGAGAGCATAATTACAAGCCTCACCGAGGTCAGAAATGGTATTGAGCAACGTGCCGTCTAAATCAAAAATTACCAGTTTCGTCATTTCACTTCAATTAATTGCAACACACGAGGCGTGTGCACTCGCATAATTCGATGCAAAAATACTGCTTTTTTTTTAAATAGGCATCGTTTTTGTAGAAAAAATACAAAAAAATCGATTTTTTTGGTAAAAAAACGACTCAAACTTGTCAGTATCAAAATATTTTATTACCTTTGCAGTCGTAATTGTGGTAGAATGCCATTTCTAACCGAATAAAATATTTTTTAACACACTCTTATATAAGATTTATGAAAAAAAGTTTATTTCTTTTGTCATTCTTTGCGCTTGCATTGATGACTTCTTGCAAGACTACTCCTACTCCGGAGCAGCTCAGTTGCAATCCAAATCCGCTTGCGGTAGTTGGCAACACCGTAACGGCTGAAATTACGGGTACGTTCCCTGAGAAAAAATTCATTCGCAAAGGCGTATTGGAAGTTACTCCCGTACTCAAGTTCAACGGCAAAGAAGTACTCGGCGAGACCGTAACGTATGTAGGCGAAAAAGCTAAGGTTAATGGTAAAGTCATTTCGTATGCTAATGGTGGCACCTACAAGCAGACGTTCAGCTGCGAATATCAGGAAGAAATGGCCGTTTGCGAACTGTATCTCCGATTCCACGCAACGAAGGGCAAAAAAGTATATGAGCAACCCGACGTTAAGGTAGCTGACGGCATGATTGTTACTGTAAAAAATGCCAAGGCTTACGACAATAAGGGTGCAGTTACGAGCGATAAGTTCCAGCGCATCATTGAAGAGTTGACAGAGGCTGATATCAAGTTCCTCATCCAGCAGTCTAATCTTCGTAACTCAGAGACTAAAGCGCAGAAGATTAAGGACCTTCAAGCAGCCATTAAGGACGCTAACGATGCAGAAAACAAAGAAATAGCTTCACTCGAAGTCATCGGTTATGCTTCTCCTGATGGCGCAACCTCTCTCAACGAAGGTTTGGCTGATAGCCGCCAAAAAGTTGCAGAGCGTTTCCTTGCTCGTTCACTTAAGAAAGCTAAACTCGATGTGGACATTGAAGGCGCTACCACTGCTGAAGACTGGGAAGGATTTAAGAAACTCGTAGAAAACTCAAACATTCAGGACAAGGACCTCGTACTCCGCGTGCTCTCTATGTATTCAGATCCTGAAGAGCGTGAGGCTCAAATTAAGAACCTCTCTTCCGTATTTACCAACCTCGCTGAGGATATTCTCCCGCAGCTTCGTCGCAGCCGTCTCGTACTTACCACCTACCTTATTGGTAAGTCTGACGATGAGATTGCTAAACTTGCCAAGGAGAACCCTGCTGCTCTTACTGTAGAGGAACTTCTCTATGCTGCAACGCTCACGGCAGACAAGAACAATAAACTTGCACTTTACAACAAGTGCCAGGAGCTCTACCCCAATGACTGCCGTGCATTCAACAATGCTGGTTTGATTTACTTCGAGAATGGCGATGTAGAAACGGCTAAACGTTGCTACGCCAAGGCTTTGGCTATTGAGCCTAACGATCCTGACGTAAACTACAACGCAGGTGTAGCTGCTCTTGCTCAGGGCGATTTGAAGAAAGCAGGAGAATATCTCGGCAAAGCTGCTGGTACCTCGGCAAACTTGGACGCAGCAATGGGTACTTATTACACCATGAAGGGCGACTACAATGCAGCCACCAAGGCATACGGCAAAACCGCTTCAAACAACGCTGCTGTTCAGCAGATTCTCAACGAGGACTACGCTACAGCTCGCAAGACCCTTGATGCAGTAGCAGAACCTAATGCTACTACAGATTACCTCAAGGCTGTAGTTGCTGCACGCACCAATGATCGCGATGGCGTTTATGCTAACCTAAAAGCTGCAATAGCTAAAGATAATACGCTCAAAGCTAAAGCTGCTAAGGACCTCGAATTTGCGAAGTTTGCAGAAGATTCTGCATTCCTTGCTATCGTAAAATAATAAAGTTAAAAAAGGTCGCCCAGGCGTCCGCTTGGGCGATTTTTTTCTTTTTTAATAGCAGAATCGGCACGAATTTTGTATTCCGTTTTCTACATTCTGTCTGGGGATATTTGGTTTTGACAGCAGGTAGAATCTGCAAGTAAGCATGCAGAGCGCTGTAGGGGCAGCTCTATAATCACGATCCTACGACTCTTAATTGGCGAAAATTCTTACGCTCTCGCTGCTTAATCGAAGCATAGTAGATAAGCTTTATTTCGGCACCAGGTGCTGAAACGAGACATCGCTCCATTGCCCGCTCTTCGAGGCGTTTGGATTATGCGGTGCAAGAATATCGGAGATAGCTGACGATGACTGCGCATCGGAAGTGAAGACCAAGCAGATAAGGCATTAGTTGGTGGCTTGGGTCTTGCTAGTGCTCGAAAATGAAGGCCAAGATAAGCATGTAGAAAGCCTGTTGGTTCCTTGTTTGGACGGGGGTTCGACTCCCCCTATCTCCACTATGCGAAACTACGTTATTGTATTTTATTTACTTTTAGGTGCACTCACTGCCTTTGCGCAAGAAGGGCTGCCAGAAGGACTTCATTTTGAAGTTCGAAACGATACCATTTTTATTTGTTCGGATGATTCAGCTGCTATGCCTCATCATTGTGTGTTTCAGTTAGCCGACCGCCCGAATATCTATCGGCGTATATACAACGATGAGACCGACGACCTGATGGAAGACCATCCGGCTTCGGATATCTATACGATATGGACGCGGGACCACGTTAATCCGTATAAGGTTCCGGTGGATTCAATGCAAGACTCCATTCAAATTGATATGCGAGGATTTACGCTACCCCACCCCGGTCATGTTACATCGAAATTCGGACCACGTCGATACAGATACCATTATGGTACGGATATTAAGCTGCAGATTGGCGATTCTATTCGCTCTGCTTTTAACGGACAAATTCGTATCGTAGGATGGGATCCAAAAGGCTATGGTCACTACGTTGTGGTTCGTCATGACAACGGTTTGGAAACGGTATATGGTCACATGACAACACCGCTCGTTGACGAAAACATGCGAGTTTTTACAGGTGATGTACTCGGCTTGGGCGGAAGCACCGGACGCTCTACAGGACCACACTTGCATTTCGAAATCCGATATTTAGGAAATGCTTTTAATCCCGAACAAGTGATAGATTTTTCTATCGGACAACTGAAATGTGACAGCGTATATACCATTACGAAAGTTAGTACATTTGGTTACCGCAAATCCGCTGCAGGTGTAAGTGGTTCGGGAAATGCACCTAAATACGTTACCATACGTAAAGGAGACAGTCTCTCTGCCATTGCTCGAAGAAACAATACTACCGTTAAGGCTCTCTGCCGCTTAAACGGCATTAAGGAGACCACGATCATTCGTGAAGGCAGAAAACTGCGCGTAAGATAATAGATTTTTTGACATACTTTCGTCGATGAACAAGACAGAAATAATGGCTCCTGTTGGGAGTTGGGAGAGTCTGGCAGCTGCTATTGAAGCAGGTGCCGATTCTGTTTATTTTGGTATTGAATATTTGAACATGCGGGCTCGAAGCAGTGCAAATTTTACGACAGAAGATCTGCATACAATCGTTCGCCGATGCCAAAAATCCGGAGTGCGCACCTACCTCACACTCAATACCGTCATGTATCCGGAAGACTTACCACTGATGCGCACCATTGTGGACAATGCCAAAGAGGCCGGATTGGATGCAATCATTGCTTCTGACATAGCAGTGATGCAATACGCCAACGAAGTTGGGGTAGAGGTTCATTTATCAACTCAACTAAACATAGCAAATACGGAAGCTCTCCGTTTTTATGCACAGTTCTCTGACGTTGTCGTGCTCGCACGTGAATTAAATATGGAGCAGGTGGCTAAAATTCACAGAGATATCATTGAACAGGACATCCGTGGACGTAAAGGCGAACTTATACGAATAGAAATGTTTTGTCATGGAGCACTATGTATGGCAGTGAGTGGGAAATGTTATCTTTCGCTCAACAATTACAACGCATCAGCCAATCGAGGAGCATGCCTACAAGTTTGCCGACGGGGCTACACTGTACGTGATAAAGAGACTGGCAACGAATTGGAAATCGATAATCAATATATCATGTCGCCCAAAGATCTCAAGACCATTCATTTCATAAACAAGATGCTGGATGCGGGCGTTACAGTCTTTAAGATAGAGGGGCGCGCGCGTGGTGCTGAATACGTACGTACAGTCGTTTCGTGCTATAAGCAAGCGATTGCTGCGTATGAAGCCGGAGAATATAACCGAACGGAAGAAGAAAACGAAATGATGCGGGCACAAGGTTTACCAACCATTGATGATAAGTTGGAATTATGGACCAAACAATTAGCCAGAGTATTCAATCGAGGATGGTGGGATGGCTATTATTTGGGGCAACGATTAGGAGAATGGACCCACCGATATGGCAGTTTGGCTACCAGAAAAAAGGTATATGTAGGAAAAATAACCAATTACTTCAAGCAGATTGGAGTAGCCGAAGTTCTGGTAGAAGCTGCTTCTATTTCTGAAGGCGATGAGTATCTCGTAACAGGTGAGACCACTGGAGCATATGAAAGTTCTTTAGCTGACATCCGGATTGATTTGAAACAGTCAGAAAAAAACATCCTTACATCAGGACAAAATCTTTCTAAAGCACGAGATGCTGCTTCAAATGAAAAGAAAACAGCACTCAAAGGCGTGTTCTTTTCCATGAAAACCGACAAGTTACTCCATAGAGGCGACAAAATATATCGCTTAGATATTGTGGATAATACCAACGAACCATAATTCACTAAAAAAAATGAGAACCGTCGTCCCGACGATCCTCATCCGTAATTAACCTTTAAATCTAATACTATGAAAAAATCACGATGCAAAATTAATACATTTTGCGGACTTATGCAAACTTTTTACTACTTTTTCAAAAAAAAATACGAAAAAAGTTGTAGGATTCAAAAAAAAGTAGTACTTTTGCACCCGCATTCGATTACGAAGGTTGTCGGCCCGATGATTTTTGAATCGAAAGCAATCTTATCCGCGGAGGCGAAGAAGTGATATGTTAGGCGGATATGTATTTAGGAAAGATGGTAGAGTGGTCGATTACACCGGTCTTGAAAACCGGCGAGCTGAGAGGCTCCGGGGGTTCGAATCCCTCTCTTTCCGCGCAATTGACAAAAGAGCGAAGTCTGTGTACTTCGCTTTTTTTGTATATAACGATATGGAATACAAAATGGTAGCAAAGACCTTCAAAGGTCTGGAAGAAGTGTTGGCCAGAGAATTGGTCGAATTAGGCGCGAACGAAATTCAAATTGATCGTCGCGCTGTGAGCTTTATGGGTGACAAAGCCCTCATGTATCGTGCAAATTTGTGTTTAAGAACGGCTTCGCGCATTCTTAAACCCATCCTAAGTTTTCACGCTAAAAATGCCGATGAGGTGTACGAGAAAGTTAAGTCTATCAGTTGGGAAAAGTATATGAACGTAAGGAATACATTTGCTATTGATGCAACTGTTTACTCTGAGTCGTTCCGTCATTCTGCCTACGTAACCTATCGAGTAAAAGATGGCATTGCTGATTATTTCAGTCAGAAAGTAGGTGCTCGTCCTTCTGTAAAAGTCAGCCAGCCGGATATAATGATAAATGTGCACATTTCGGGAGAGGACGTTACCATCTCCCTCGACTCCTCGGGAGAATCACTCCATAAGCGAGGTTGGCGAGAAGCATCTAATGAAGCTCCCATTAACGAGGCTTTAGCCGCAGGATTACTGCTTCTGTCCGGTTGGAAAGGGCAATCCGACTTATATGATCCAATGTGTGGTAGTGGCACTTTTCTCATTGAGGCAGCATTAATTGCTCTCGGAATAGCTCCAGGCATTTACCGCAAATCATTCGGGTTTGAGAAATGGCCTGACTTTGACGCTGAACTATTTAATGAGATTTACAATGACGACTCTTCTGAAAAGAATTTTGATAATCACATCTATGGGTCTGACGCATCTTTCTACTGCACAAAAGTAGCCGAAAAAAATATTATTGCAGCTCGTTTGCAAAAATACATTTCGGTAAGGATGTGCCGAATACAAGATTTAAAAACACATTCTAACAATGCTTTCATAATCATGAATCCGCCTTATGGACAACGCTTGAGCGCAGATTCTGATGTTTGCAAATTATACAAGGAAATTGGCAATGTTCTAAAAAAGCAGTTTGCAGGATCTTCGGCTTGGATTATTTCATCAAACGAAGATGCAATGAAGAGTATTGGACTCAAGCCAAGTAAACGCATTCCCATTCTAAATGGTGATTTAGAGTGTAGATTCAACCAATACGAACTCTTTGTTGGCGAACATAAAGAATATAAAAAAGCATTAGCAGAAGGAACAATAACGAAACGACAAGAATCAGAATATAAACATCATACATATCTAACGCATAAGCGCTCTGTTGGAGCAAAGAACCCAAAGTATTCTCATTACAAACGCGATTCATTTGATAATAATGATGGCAAAATGAGACCATTTGATGCCTCAAATAAACAGAAATCGTTCCACCGAAAGAATGAAGAACGAAGAGATAGCAATTATGAAAAAGATACTGATTGAGGACTATAATTATCCATTAGCCGATGAACGTATCGCCAAATATCCACTTGATGAACGCGATTCCTCTAAGCTGCTAATTTACCGCAATGGAAGCATTCAAGAAGACCATTTCCGCTCCATTGGGAAATATCTTCCTCAGGATGCTCTCCTTATATATAATAATACGCGCGTGATTCAAGCTCGACTGATTTTTCACAAAGAATCAGGTGCACGCATTGAAGTATTCTGTTTGGCTCCCACCGAACCACTTGACTATCAACTATCGCTTTCAAGTACAGATGGTTGTATTTGGAAATGCATGATTGGTAACCTCAAGAAATGGAAGTCTGGTAATCTCACTATGCATGTTGAGAAAGAAAATTTTCGCGTAACTCTTTACGCAGAACGCTTAGCCACTTTGGGCAATACGCATCAAGTGCGTTTTTTTTGGAATGATACGTCTGTGTCCTTCGCAGAAATTCTTGACGCGATGGGAGAACTACCAATCCCTCCTTATTTGAACCGCAATACAGAAGCATCAGATTTGCGCACCTATCAGACAGTCTATTCACGCATAAAAGGTAGTGTGGCTGCACCTACGGCAGGATTACATTTTACGGAGCGAGTGCTTGAAGATTTACACAAACGCGGAATACAAACGGCAGAACTGACGCTGCATGTTGGAGCGGGCACGTTTCAACCGGTAAAAACGGCTGATGCTAACGAACACACTATGCATACAGAAATCATTGCTGTTCCGCGTTCCGTTATTCAAGACATAAGAAACCACCTTGGCCATATTGTGGCGGTAGGTACTACAAGTGTTCGTACTTTGGAATCACTCTATTATTTAGGCGAACGTGCATGCGAAGGGAAAGAACTGCATGTTGATCAGTTCGAGCCTTATCAAGGCACTCATGGATTTTCAACTGAGCAGGCTCTTGACTGCTTGCTGGATTATCTCGATAAAACCGGCCAAGATGTGCTTCATGCAGATACGCAAATCATGATTGAACCGGGCTTTGAATTCCGCATTGTAGAACAGATGATTACAAATTTTCATCAACCGAAATCCACCCTGTTGTTACTAGTGAGTGCTTTTGTAAAAGGTGATTGGCATAGTATTTATGACTATGCTCTCTCACACAATTTTCGATTTCTTTCCTACGGCGACAGTAGTCTGCTTTTTCGTGCTAACACAATTTGATTATGATTGATACACATTGCCATATTGATGACGAAATTTATGTTCATGATCTGCAAGCTGTCGTAGAGCGTCAGCGCATGGCGGGCGTAGAGGCTATACTTGTTCCGGGCATTAACATACAATCTATAGAATCAGTTATGCACGTTTGCAAAGCTTTCCCACAATATTTGTACCCTGCTCTTGGACTACATCCCGAAGAAGTGAATAACGATTGGCGAGATAATCTTCTACAAATTCGTGAGGCCATCAATCGGATAGGATGCTATCCGAAAGCGCTTGAAGGACTAATTGCAATTGGAGAAATCGGACTCGACTACTATTGGTCAAAAGAATATTCGGAAGAGCAAAAAGAGGCATTTCTTGAACAACTTCGATGGGCAGTAGAACTCAACTTACCGGTTATGGTTCATTCACGCAACGCATCAGAAGATACGCTCCAACTCATACGAAAGGTCAGTCAAGAGGCTGAATTGAGCGGTAAAACCCTTCGCGGCGTAGTGCACTGCTTTAGCGGAAGCAGAGAGATAGCTGACGCATATATCCAAATGGGATGGTATCTTGGAATTGGCGGCGTAATTACATTTAAAAACTGCAAGTTAGATCAAACTCTTTGTCCCTCCGACGGAGAACGCAAACCTATACCATTATCACAACTATTACTTGAAACTGACGCCCCATATATGACCCCTGTTCCATATAGGGGAAAGCCTAACGAGAGTCGTTTTTTACAATACGTAGTCCATAACCTGAGTATGACCTACGGAATAAGCGAAAATGAAGTAATTGAGCTTACAAATAGGGCTTCAAGGTCACTTTTTGGTATAAAATAGGCAAAAAAAACGATTTTTTTAAAAAAACTTATTGCTATATCATTTTTTTTTTGTAATTTTACGGCCGGAAATGAATTTTACTGTAGAAAAAGGGCAGAGTCGTGCCTTTTTTCACAAAGGAGAGATGCTCGAGTGGTTGAAGAGGCACGCCTGGAAAGCGTGTAAACTCCAAAAGGGTTTCCGGGGTTCGAATCCCCGTCTCTCCGCAACGAAAGATTGCAAAAAAATCTTTTTTTTCAAATCTACGCTGGTGCATGTGCATTCAGCGGGGAGGCGGCTCTTGCGCGCGCGCTATCCCCGATGAGGAACACGAAGACCGAACAGCAGAAATTATCAGAAAAATACATTTAAATTAAATAACTCAAAAAACACAAACAAAATGAAAAAAGTATTTGCAACCCTTACGGTACTCGCAATGCTCAGCTTTGGTAGCGTTGCTGTAATGGCTCAAGAAGAAGCAGCTCCTGCTGCAGAAACCACTGAACAGGTAGTTGAAGAAGAAGTTGCTGCTGAGGTAGCAGAAGTTGCTGAAGTAGCAGCTGAAGAAGTTGCTGAAGAAGGCGGTCTCGTAGCTCTTCACAAGGCACTCAAAACCAAGTTCATTGAAGGTGGTGCTGGTTTTATGGCTGCAACCCTCCTCTGCTTGGTATTCGGTCTCGCTCTTTGCATTGAGCGTATCATTTACCTCTCACTTGCAAAAACCAACACAAAGAAGCTTCTCGCTAATGTAGAGGCAGCTCTCAACAACGGTGGTATGGAAAAAGCACTCGATGTATGCCGTAACACCCGCGGTCCAGTAGCATCTATCTTCTATCAGGGACTTAGCCGCTATGATGAAGGCGTCGAAGTAGTAGAGAAGACTGTTGCTTCCTATGGTGGCGTTCAGCTCGGTCTCCTCGAGAAGAACCTTTCTTGGATTACCCTCTTCATCGCAATCGCTCCTTCGATGGGTTTCATGGGTACCATTATCGGTATGATCCAAGCTTTCGATAAGATTCAGCAAGTAGGTGATATGTCCGCTACCGTTGTTGCTGGCGGTATCAAGGTAGCACTTCTTACCACCCTCGTAGGTTTGATCATCGCTATTATCCTTCAGGTATTCTACAACTACATCCTTTCTCTCGTTGAGGGTCTCGTTAACGAAATGGAAGATGCTTCTATCTCCCTCCTCGACATCGTTGTTCGCTTTGACGCAGCTAAGAAATAATTAGTTATAAGATTATTCCTGATCAGCCGATCACTTACAACTGAAGTTTAACTTATAACTATTTATTCCATCATGAAAAAGTATGATTTGATTCCTAAGGTATCTCTTTGGGTGATGCTTATTTTCGGCATCATAGCAGCATGCTTCCTCTTCTTCGGTGGCAATACTGCAGAGGGTTATGAAGTAGCAGGCGATATTCTTGATGTGCCTAATTTCACCACTCTCTTCCTTGGTACCAATTATGTATATTTCGCTGCAGCCATTTTGGTTACCCTTATTTTCGTAGTTGTTGGCTTCATAGCAAACTTTAAGAAAGATAGTAAGAAGGCTCTCTTCACCCTCGGTGTTTTGGTCGCATTCATCCTTCTCTTTGTTGTTTGCTGGTTCCTTGGCAGCCCTGATAAACTTGAGATTATCGGTTACGAAGGCACTGACAACGAAGGCTTTTGGGCGCAACTCTCTGATATGATGATTTATGCTGTTTACGCACTCTTTGTTGGCGTTATCGGTTGCATCATTTGGGGCGCTATTTATACCCGCGTAAAAAAATAAATTGTAAACTGCGAATTAATAAGGAAATTAACTATGGCAAGTAGAAAAGTCCCGGCAATTAATGCCTCTTCAATGGCCGACATATCGTTCTTGCTGCTTATTTTCTTCCTGATTACCACCTCAATGGATGTTAGCCAGGGTCTTGCTCGCCGTCTTCCTGCTCCTCCAGATCCAAATCAGAAGATAGAAGAAAGCGAGATTAATCAACGCAACCTCTTTGTTGTGAAGATCAACTCTGCTAACCAACTCCTTGTTCAAGGTGAACTTATGGACGTAAAGCAGCTCCGAGAGAAAGCCAAAGAGTTCATTGAGAACCCGAACGATGATGCAAAACTGCCGAAGCGTATTACAGAAAATATCGAAGGTCTTGGTATGGTAACCTACACCCCTGATCACGTTATTTCTGTACAAAACGACGTCGACACCCGCTATCAATCGTATTTGGATGTTCAGAACGAACTCGTTGCAGCTTACAATGAACTGCGCGACGAATTCTCAAAGCGCCAGTGGGGCAAGAGCTTCGCTGACCTTGATGAGGATCAACAGAAACTCGTACAGAAAGTTCTTCCGATGAAAATTTCAGAAGCTGAACCTAAAAATTATGGAGGAAACAAATAATGGCAAAGATACGTAAAAATGAAAAGCGAGAGATGCCCGCATTGAACACCTCTTCTCTTCCGGATATTATCTTCATGCTGTTGTTCTTCTTCATGACGGTAACATCAATGAAAGAAGTGACCTATAAGGTTCAGATTAATAACCCTCAAGCAACTGAACTCACCAAGATGGAGAAGAAATCTCTTATACGCTACGTGTATGTAGGTACGCCTACTCGCGACCTTCAGAAGCAGTATGGTGCAGAGACTCGTATTCAGCTAGATGACGCTTTTGCAGAGGTATCTGAAATTGAAGATTATATCGTTAACGAGCGTTCAGCAATGAACGAATCGGATCAAGGTTTGATGACCGTTTCCATTAAGGCAGACAAAGAGACTCGCATGGGTATCATATCAGATATCAAGCAGGCTCTACGTCGAGCTTACGCTCTGAAGATTTCATACGCAGCAACTCCCCGCACCAGCTTCTAAATGCTGATGACAACTTACATATCCGAGGCTGCCTAACAAACGGGTTAGGCAGCCTCGTAACACTATACTTATTTCGCGCGCACGTGTGTACATAACGCGCATAAAATATATTGCTATGTCTGTATTATTTCCCAAAGTCAATAAGATGCCTACATGGAATTGGCGTCCTATATATTACGATCCTCAAAAAGAAGAGATGGAACGTAAGCTCAAGATGTTGCAGGAAAAACGTGCTGCAGAAGAAAATGCTGCTAATGAACAATCAACAACAGGCAGCAAAAAATCATCCAATTTAAGTTATACGCCCTCACTACATAAGGGGTCGTTTAGAGAATCACACGAAGAACACATGTCTATTCGTCAAAAAGCAAATCGACAATCGAAATTAGTACTTTGGATTGTGATTCTTTGTCTACTTGTTTTTACTTTCTACGTCTTGCTTTAATAAGAAGTAAGAGCATCCCACAATAGCATATTAGTTGAGTTATGGACATAATTCATTTGTTGCCCGACAGCGTTGCCAATCAGATTGCCGCAGGAGAAGTCATTCAGCGGCCTGCTTCGTGCTTGAAAGAACTCGTTGAAAACTCTTTAGATGCAGGTGCAACAAATGTACAGATACTACTTTATGATTCAGGGCGAACACTCCTTCAAGTAATTGATGATGGGAAAGGAATGAGCGAAACGGATGCCCGCATGGCCTTTGAACGCCACGCAACTTCCAAAATTCGTTCTGCTCAAGACCTCTTTTCGCTGCATACGATGGGCTTTCGCGGAGAGGCACTCGCTTCTATTTGTGCAGTTGCGCAAATTGAGATGACAAGCAGAAGAGCAGAAGATGAGATGGGAACGCGCATAGAGATCAATGGCTCAGAAGTTATTGTTCAAGAACCATGTGCTTGCCCAATAGGTACAAACATCAAAGTTAAAAATCTTTTCTATAACGTTCCTGCAAGACGTCGTTTCTTAAAAACCGATGCCACCGAATTGAGAAATATTCTCAATGAATTTTATCGCATTGTATTAGTGAATCCACAATGCCAATTTACAATATGTAATAACGACGAAGTTTTACTTGACTTACCTTCTGGAACAGCCAAACAACGTATTGAGCAAGTATTTGGCAAAGGCACCAACAAACAATTTACATCTTCGTTAGTAGAACTTAAAAGTGATACGGAATTGATTTCTATACGTGGATATGTTGGAAAACCAGAATATGCGGTAAAAAATGCGCAGCAGTATTTCTTCGTTAATAATAGATACATGCGTCATCCATATTTCCACAAAGCAGTAATGACTGCTTATCAAGGAATGCTTTCGGCTGACCACAATCCCTCATATTTCATTTATTTTGACGTTAATCCTGAGTCTATAGATGTAAATATCCATCCCACCAAAACAGAAATCAAATTTGCTGACGAACAGTCAGTATGGCAAATTCTGTTGGCTACAGTACGTGAGGCACTTGGCAAATTCAATATTGTACCTCCAATAGATTTTGAGAATGCTTCCAATATTGAAATTCCCGCTCCAGCTAAGAACATCTCAGATATTATTCGTCCTGAAATAAAATTTGACCCAACATACAACCCCTTTAATCAGCCCAATTCTTTTTCTCCTCAATGGAGCGATAATCCTTCATCTTCCAACCATTTGGATATTAGGCCTCAATCAAGACCCAGCGAGTTTCACACAAAGCGATCAACAGCGGGTTGGGAACAACTCTATAACCAACAATCAGAAGAAATTAATAAGACAATTTCTACATCAAACTATCTCGGCTCCCACGAAGATTTGGATTCATCGTTAAGTCTTTTTGATGACGATTTGGCCGCACTAACACCTTATCAATATGGTCGCTACATTTTATTGCCGGCTCACAATGGGTTATTGATAATAGAACAACATAGAGCCCATGTTTGTGTATTATACGAACAAATCAAGCAATCACTTCAGGAAAGACGCGGTGTTTCCCAGCAACTACTTTTCCCAGAACTGATTGATTTAACACCGGATGAGACATCGCTCCTTCTTCAAGCAGCAGAAGAGCTTCGGTATGTAGGTTTTGACTTGTATCAGTTCTCTCCTAACACATTCAGTATTAATGGTTTACCGGCGATATTAGGAGAAGAAAATGCGACCAAAGCGGTAATGAATATTCTTTCTTTATTAAAAGAAGAAGGCATTAATACACGCGAAAAGTGGCGCGATGACATCATTCAACAACTGTCTGAAGAAGCTGCCATTCCAAGTGGAAAGCCAATGTCTGAAGCAGAAATGCGCGATCTGGTACATCGGCTATTTGAATTGGACCTCTATGGCAAAACCCCACAAGGCAAAACAGTAATGAATCTCATACGAATAAACGAAATAGAAAAGCTTTTTGTATAAAAACTTATCAGACAAACTTATGCGAAATACAATAATCATTCTCTCAGCACTGCTATTGGCAGCTTGTACTTCTCAGCAAATTGATTACCTTACTATTCTTTCTACTGCAGATACCCACTCACAAGTGGAACCCATTGCGTCTAATGTAAGTCGTGACCCAAACAAAGGAGGGTATGCTCGCCGAATGGGTTATATCAAGCAGGAGCGTGAAGCCGACCCAAATCTAATTTTATTAGATGCCGGCGATTTCTCACAAGGTACGCCCTACTTTAATTTCTATCATGGTCGCGTAGAAGTAGATGCGCTTAACCGTATGGGATACGATGCTGTTACTCTTGGGAATCATGAATTTGACAATGGAGTTGACACACTTGCAGCAGTTTTATCCGATGCAAAGTTCGCAGTAGTAGTAGCCAACTACGACGTAAATGGAACCGCGCTTGAAGGTGTTGTAAAACCATACATAGTACTTAATCGCGGTGGTGTTAGGGTTGGCATATTCGGCTTAGGAGTCGCTCCTAATGATCTTATTTCTTCTAAAAATTTCGCAGGAATTACATATCTGGATCCACTCACTACTATCAATGAAACAGCCCAGAAACTGCGCCAACAAGAGCACTGCGATATCGTTATTTGCATTTCTCATTTAGGAAGCGATGTACCTGGGGCAAAAGGACACGAGGCAGACTATGATTTAAATCTCATTCCGCAATCACATGGAGTAGATATGTTTGTGTCTGGACATACTCACCATATCAATGACCTGCGCGTAAAGGATGCAGATGGACATGATGTTATTCTTCGTCAAACAAATAAAGGGGGTGTCACAATCTGCAAAACCATCCTTCATCTCTGTCAAGATTAATCGAAATAAACATAATCAGTATGACAACGCCTTCGAGTAATATGATTCAAATTTATTGTATCAATACAGAGCAGCATTATCTCGTTCCACGCGGAAGCAATCTGCTCGAGATATATGATATGATAGGGCTTCAACTGCCATACCGTGCTGTTGCAGCAAGGGTGAACTATCGTTTGGAAGACCTCAACTACTACGTTTATAAACCTAAAAATATAGAGTTTGTAGATATCTCGTGCGCAGCTGGCATGCGCTGTTATGTACGTACATTAAGCATGGTACTGGCGGCCGCCATTCGTAAGAACTATCCAGATGCAGACCTACGCATTGAGCATCCCATATCCAAGGGGTATTATTGTCGTCTCCAATGGAGCGATGGTGAAGACCGTCTGCTTACGTCTGATATGGTTCGTCAGATTCAGAAGACAATGCACGAAATGATTGATGCAGACATCCCAGTCGTAGCTGAGGAGATCCGCATACAGGAGGCGACGGAACTCTTTAAGGAACGTACTGATGGCATAGAGTCCCTATTTAAGACCCTTGGAAATCCATACGTTCGTTATTTCAAAATGGGCGACTACATTGATTATTATACGGATGTACTACTTCCATCTACTGGCTATCTCAATATTTTCGCTCTTGAACCATACTTCGATGGCATGCTTCTGCGTATTCCAGCACGTCGCAAGCCCGACCACCTCGAAGAAGAGGTAATGCAAGATAAGATGTTCGGCATATTTTCTGAATATGTAGGGTGGAACCGATTGCTCAACATATCCAACGTGGGTGAACTCAATACTGTCTGCAAAACAAAGTCAACCTTCAACATGATTAAATTAGCAGAGGCTCTTCATGAGAAGAAAGTGACGCAAATAGCAGATATGATTGCCAATCGGCCAGGTGGTCGTCCCAAGTTCGTATTGATTAGCGGTCCTTCTTCTTCGGGCAAAACCACATTTTCCAAACGATTGGCTATCCAATTGCTTGTTAACGGAATCAAACCCGTTACGATAGCAATGGATAATTACTTTGTCAACCGAGTTGACACGCCCAAAGATGAAAATGGAGAATACGATTTCGAGAATATCAACGCCATTGATTTAGATCTTTTCCGCTCACAATTGCAAGATTTGCTTGATGGGAAGGAAGTCTCTTTACCAACCTACAATTTTGAGGATGGTAAACGCTACTTCCTCGGCAATACACTCAAGATAGAAAAGGACTCTATCATCATTCTCGAAGGCATTCATGCGCTTAACCCATCGCTCATCCCCAATATTCCTCGTCAGGCTACTTTCCGCATCTATGTGTCAGCACTCACTACAATAAATGTTGATAACCACAATTGGATTCCAACTACGGATACGCGCTTAATTCGGCGCATTGTACGCGACTATCGCTATCGCAATTTCTCTGCACGAGAAACCATTGCAAGGTGCGAAAGCGTAATTAAGGGTGAAGAAAAATGGATTTATCCCTATCAGGAAAATGCAGATGTAATGTTTAATTCGGCGCTTATCTTTGAGCTTTCAGTACTAAAACGCCATGCTGAGCCAATTCTAGCAGAGGTACCCAAATATTGTGCTGAATACTCAGAAGCCTATCGTCTGCTGAATTTCCTGGCATATTTCGAACCCATACCAGAAAAGGAAATTCCGCCAACCTCTATGCTCCGCGAGTTCGTGGGTGGCTCTTCATTCCGCTATTAAAACAATCAAGTCCAATGAGAGAAAAATTGATAATAATTATTCTGTTGCTCCTTCCTTCATATATGGTAGCGCAACAATATAAGGCATTAGAGAATGCCATGGTTGACCGCGTTCAAATTCATCAAGATTCGCTGATAACCAAACTTCTTGAAGAAAAGATAGCAGGAGCCGAGAGCGAAACCATTGAAATATCTGGATTTCGCGTACAGATTTATTCCTCTAACAGCCAGCAGACTGCAAAAGCAGAAGCCTTCGAATTAGAAAAGAAAATCCTCGAAGAAGACCTTGAAGTGGAAGTACATGTGCTCTATACTCCTCCTTTTTGGAAAGTTCGCTTAGGAGACTTCCGAACACGAGATGAAGCCAACCTACTAAAAGCTGAAATCATCAAGCGTTTTCCTGAACTCCAAGGCGACACTTACGTAGTCCGCGATCAAATCACGGTAAAAAATAACAACTAATATAGTTTTTCGGCCAAGTGCCATCATATGTCATGGATTTACAAGCATTTACTCCCAACGAAGATATCACCAATCAAATCGGAGAATTAGTGAGCTTAGCACTACCCCTCATCGGTGAGGATCCAAATCGCGAAGGCCTTATTAAAACGCCTAATCGCGTAGGAAGAGCTTTTCAGTTTCTTACCAAGGGTTATCGTGAAGACCCGGTTGCAATTTTGCAAAGCGCCATTTTTAACGAAGACTGCGATCAAATGGTGGTAGTAAAAGATATAGAATTTTATTCCCTATGCGAGCACCACCTGCTACCATTCTTCGGGAAAGTGCATATCGCCTATATTCCTAATGGCAAGATAACCGGCCTCTCCAAACTGCCGCGTGTAGTAGATGTGTTTGCTCGGCGTTTACAACTCCAAGAGCGCCTTACCAACCAGATAAAAGACTGCATTCAGCAGACCCTTCAACCACAAGGAGTGATGGTGGTAATAGAAGCAGAGCACATGTGCATGCAGATGCGTGGTGTGCAGAAAATGCACTCTATGACAGTTACTTCTGCATTCTCCGGAGTATTTGAAGAGCAACCAACCAGAGAAGAATTCATGAATCTCATCCGCATAAAGAACTGAGTTCTCATATTTCAAACAAACATCGCTCAATATGGCACAAACAGAAATTCAGGTTCTCGACAAGACCTTTATCTCAGCTCTTTCTGCTGCTGAGATTGACGCAGCTGTAGATAAGGTAGCTCAGCAGCTCACCCGAGATTACGCTGATAAGAATCCTATCTTCCTGATGATTCTCAATGGTTCGTTTATGTTCGCTTCCGACCTGCTGAAGCGCGCTACATTTCCCGCTGAAATGGCAAGTATCAAACTCTCATCGTATGAAGGAATGCTTACTTCGGGGAAAGTACGCGAGGTCATTGGACTTACAGAAGATATTACGGATCGAAACGTAATTATCATTGAAGATATTGTCGATACCGGTACTACCATGCACGGACTTATACCTGAGCTCAAGCGAAAAGGAGCCGCCTCTGTGGAGGTCTGCGCGTTTCTTCATAAACCAGAAGCGCTCATATTCGAAGATGCTCGGCCTAAATATATCGGTTTTGAAATTCATAATCTCTTCGTTATCGGTTACGGACTAGACTATAACGGATATGGACGAAATCTTCCCGAAATTTATATTTTGAAACAAGAATAACAGCCCTATGGGCAGTACAAATAATTAAATTACATATACAGTTATGACAAATATTATCCTTTGTGGTGCCCCGGGATGTGGCAAGGGCACACAATCTGAATTTATTGTAGAAAAATATGGTCTTACTCACCTCTCTACTGGCGACTTGATGCGCCATGAAGTAGCATCAGGCAGTGAATTGGGGCAACTGATTGAATCGTACACGAGTCAGGGTCAGCTTGTGCCAGACGATGTTACCATTCAGCTTCTTGAGAAACATATCGAGTCACTTCCGGCAGATACCAAAGGCTTGATTTTCGATGGTTTCCCACGTACTCTCAATCAAGCTGTTCAGCTTGAGCGTCTGATGAAGAAGCGCGGAGATAAGACCGCTATCCTTATTGATATTAACGTTCCTGAAGATGAGATTATCCGTCGTCTTATAGAACGAGGCAAGACGTCTGGACGCTCAGATGATAACCTTGATACAATTAAGAAACGGTTAGTTGTATATCATGATCAAACACGTCCTGTAGATGACTATTATGAACTCATGGATAAGTATGTTCGCATCCAAGGATTAGGTACTATCTCCGGCATCTTCGGTAGAATTTCCCGAGTATTGGATAAAATCTACAAATAATCTAAAGCGTTCATTAGGTATATTATCTTTTAAAGCAGCGTTCCAGAATAACATATATGCCCTCAGCTAATTTTATAGACTACGTAAAAATATTCTGTCGTTCCGGCAAAGGCGGAGCAGGCAGTCTGCATTTCCATCGAGCAAAATATGTACCGAAAGGTGGTCCTGACGGTGGCGATGGCGGTCGCGGTGGCCATATTATCCTCCGCGGCAATAGAAATTTGTGGACGTTACTCCACTTAAAATACCAGCGCCATATATTTGCAACCGATGGTGGTCGTGGTGGTGAGTCAAGGTCGTTCGGAAAAGATGGTGAAGACCGCATTATCGAAGTTCCTTGCGGCACAGTGGTGTATGACGGTGAAACGGGCGAATATCTATGCGAAGTTAAAGAGCACAAACAAGAGATAGTATTACTTAAGGGCGGACGCGGAGGTTTGGGTAATTGGCATTTCCGCACAGCTACCAATCAAGCACCACGCTATGCCCAACCCGGGGAACCTTGCGAGGAGCGGACGATAATTCTCCAACTGAAAATGCTGGCAGATGTGGGGCTTGTAGGATTCCCCAACGCAGGCAAATCCACGCTCCTTTCTGTTGTCTCTGCAGCCAAACCAGAGATAGCAGACTATCCTTTCACCACGCTAACGCCTCAACTTGGGATTGTCCCGTATAGAGATGAACAATCATTCTGCATGGCAGATATACCAGGTATTATAGAAGGAGCTGCAGAAGGAAAAGGACTTGGCCTTAGATTCCTCCGCCATATAGAGCGAAACGCAGTGCTGTTATTTCTTGTTCCAGCCTGTACGTACGACTTAGAGGGCGGAATAGGTACCCCTGAAGCCATTTTGCGTGAATATGAGATTCTCTTAAATGAGCTTCGGAAATACAATCCCCAGCTTCTATCTAAAGCACGCGTATTGTCGATTTCAAAATCAGACACAGTACCAGAGGAGACGCTCACTGCGCTTTGCACATATTTCCGCGAACATCCCATTTACAACCACGAAGCACCCGAAGCCACAGATGAATGGGGAGGCACTGGACCAGCTATTGTTCCTGTAAGGATTTTCTCTTCTGCCACGCACCAAGGCATTGATGAACTCAAAGATGCAATATGGACAGAGCTCACTAAAGAGTGCAATCAAGTGCTGGAAATATCCCATCTTCCTATTGATATACAGGTCATTGAGAAGGATGAGCAACCTGAAGAAGAACAACCCCAAACCATTTACATAAATGAAGTAGATGAAGAATGGGATCTTACCAAATACAAAGGTATTGGATGGGATGACACTACTTCTGAGGAGTAACGCAGGTACTATTCTAACTCATAACAAACAAATTATCCCGCTCAATGAGCGGGATAATTTGTTGTATATCAATATGAGATGTATTATCCGATAAATGCTTCGTAAGCAGCAGCGTCCATAAGCTTATCAAGTTCAGCAGCATCAGCTACCTTTACCTTAATCATCCAACCTTCGCCATAAGGATCGTTGTTTACAAGTTCCGGCTGATCATTGAGTGCTTCGTTAAATTCAATAACTTCTGCCGTAACAGGCATATTCAAGTCAGAAACAGTCTTAACGGCCTCGATACTACCGAATACTTCGTTCATACCAATGGTCTCACCAACAGTGTTAACGTCAACGAAAACGATCTCACCGAGCTCAGACTGTGCATAGTCAGTAATACCTACATAAGCCTCATCGCCTTCTACGCGAATCCACTCATGATCTTCAGTGTACTTCAGATTTGTGGGGAAATTCATAATGGTGAAAGATTTTATTATTTGTTAAGTTATAATGCTTCTGCCGCCCACATCAAAGCAGGCGGCAGTAATTTTTCGTTATAGATTATTTCTTCTCGCTACCATTGTCAATTTGATTACCAACAGTGGACATTGCACAGCGGAATCCGATGGTTGACATAGCCTGATTCTGATCCAGGAAACGACGTGTCGTGGGGTTCAACCAATAGATACGATCCTTCCAAGAACCACCTTTGTAAACACGCGTATTCTTTGTGATGCGCGGAGCCAAAATATCAGTCGGATCATACTTAATGCTACCCTCGCCTTCTCCAAGCAGGTTGAGTGCAGCAACCGTATCAAGCGGGTAATCGGTATCGATAAGCGAAGCAAAGTCACCATCTTTCCAATCGCGCTTATCGTCCTCACTTGCCCAAGTCGTCTTCACGCGACCGAGGGAATCAAGTACATAAACGGTCTTACCCTCTTCGTTGACTTCCGTTACTGGTTTCATATAAATATTACCGCGGAAACTGTTGTATTCAGAAGTCTCTTGATTGGTGGTCTCTCGATATACATCAAGCACCCATTCGTTTACGTTACCTGCCATATTGTACAAACCAAAATCATTGGGATCGTATTCGTCAACAGGTGCAGTGATAACATAGTGGTCGTTAAGATTACCGCTTGTACCCATCATATCGCCTCGACCTCTTACGAAGTTAGCTTGGAACTGCCCACGACCTTTCTTATTCAGGTTACGAGGGTGATAACCTTGCCAAGGATACAGTTTACCTTCAATCGTAAGACCATCCTCACCAGCAATCGGCGCAAACGCAGCAAACTCCCATTCAGCCTCAGTAGGCAAACGGTATCCTACAACAAGAATGCCATCAGCACGATTCACCTTACGATCGTTACCATACATGTCCGTCTTCGGTTTCTTTCCAAACTCGGGATTATATTGATCCGAATAAAGATATTTAGCGGTATTGAACACAAACTGATCGCGGATATATTCAAACGGTACCGTATATAAGGTCGTAGTCGTGGTAGGATCTTCGGGGTTCACCACTTCTTTATCGTCCATGTAATATCCAGGATGCATCTCTTCCCAATCGTTGCGTACGTCATCTTCATACGTAGGCTCCAAATCGGCAAAATTCGGGATAGCAATATTTCCGCTCTTGATAAGCGCAAGTTCATTAACGCGGTCCGTACGCCAAGAGCAATAATCCATAGCCTGCTCCCAGGTAACACCTACAACGGGATAGAAACTGAAAGCGGGGTGACGGAAATAATACTGCTCATACGGCTCGTTGTAAGCCATCTCCTCACGCCAAACAGTGGTGTCAGGAAGTGCAGCACGTACGAGTTCGGGAGCTGACTGTCCAAACACAACCTCCAACCAGTGCGTATATTCGCGCCAGTTAAGGTTGCTAACCTCATACTTGTCCATGTAGAATGAACTAACGGTCAAAGAGCGGCGTGAATTGTTGCGAGGAGCCGTTACGAACTCATCGTTCTCACCGATAGTAAAGGTACCACCCTGAATGGCCACCATGCCTACCGGATTCACATTGCCAACACCTTCGATTGCTTCAAAATTTGTGGTCTTCTCATCAAAATAGTTCCAACCTGTAGTATTGGAGGTTTTCGTGTTCAATTCGCGACTTGAACATGCCACCATTAGTACTGCGAGAGCAACTAAAAAGATATTACCTGCGTGTCTCATATAATTAAAATTATGCATATTTTCAATTTCAGTTTGCAAAGTTACGAAAAATTTCTCAAAAAGGCTAACTTTTCTTCGAAAAAATGCGAAAAAAATGCAAATTTCTCTAAAAAACCACTTTTTTTCGGCTTTTTTTGTTGTTTTCGGCTTTTTTTTGTACCTTTGCAGTCGCAAAGAAAAAAGTACTCACTCAATAGGATTGAATAATTATGCAAGACCGAATAATCATGCAAGATCGGGAACTTCAGTTCAGCTCACCTCTTGTAATGGCGATACTCAATGTAACGCCAGATAGTTTCTCAGATACCGAGCACTTAATGGATATCAATTCTATCACAGCAGCAGCCGCTCGCGCACTCACCCAAGGAGCCGACATCATCGATATAGGAGGTTGCAGCACACGTCCGAGTTCTGGCGCGGTTGACGAGACAGAAGAAATACGACGCGTTCGGCTCGGTGTTATAGCTGTACGCACAGCTTTTCCCAATGCAATCATCTCTGTAGATACGTTCCGCAGTAAGGTGGCAGAAGAAGCGGTAAATTGTGGAGCAGATATCATTAATGATATCTCTGGTGGAATGCTTGATCCGGAAATGTTTACCACTGTAGCTCGCTTGCATACACCTTATATTCTCACGCATACGCGCATGCAACATTTTGCTCCGCAAGAGCCCTTCCTCGATGGGCAGATAGGTACGCATGCGCCCTTCTTTGAAGGACATGTGTCGGCCGAAATGCCCTCCACCGGAGATATAATAGAAGACATGCTCAACTTCTTCAGAATCCGCATTGACCAACTCCAGCAACTTGGAGTAACCGACATTATCATCGACCCAGGCTATGGATTTGGAAAGACCCTTGAGCAGAACTACGAGATTCTCCGGCGACAGGCAGAATTGTTGGTGCTCGACAAACCGCTTCTTGCAGGTGTTTCGCATAAATCAATGATTTATAAGCCGCTCAACGTGGCACCTTACGATACGCAAATTGGTACGGCAGCCATCAATATGATGGCGCTTCATAATGGCGCACATATATTGCGCGTTCATGAAGTAAAAGATGCCAAGCAACTGATTAAGCTCCACTCATTATGCCAAGCATAGGAATTAAAGATATTATTGATATTCTGCTGGTAGCATCGCTGATGTTCGGCTTCTTCCGTCTGCTTCGCCGCAGCGGAGGCACCAACTTATTTTGGGGTATTCTGCTATTGGTTGTTGTTTGGTTTCTGGTGGATGGCGTGTTCCGTTTGGAAATGACAGGAACCTTGCTGGACTCCATTTTTTCAGTAGGAATGCTCGGACTGATCGTCATTTTTCAAGAAGAGCTCCGCAGTTTCATCTACCGCTTAGGAGCTCGCTTGAACCTGACATCAGGCTTCAAACGTTTCATATCCAAAGAGCAAAAACATCAAGACAAATCGGCCGAACAGATTGTACGCGCTTGCAACAACATGCAAAAAAGTTGCACAGGAGCACTCATCGTAATTGAAGGAAACGAGTCGCTTCGGGAGTATATTGACACGGGCGAAACGCTCGATGCTCGTGTATCAACACGACTGATAGAGAACATTTTCTTCAAAAACACACCCCTCCACGATGGTGCCTTGATAATATCCAAGGGTCGCATCGTAGCAGCCGGCTGCATCTTGCCGGTATCCAAAGATGTGACCATTCCGCAGCACTATGGCCTTCGCCATAGAGCAGCACTCGGGCTGGCAGAGCGAACAAGCGCATTGTGCATCATCGTGTCAGAAGAAACAGGTAGAATTTCAGTCGCCTCTGCAAGCACCATTCGAGAAGTCAGTCCGCAAGCGCTCACGTCTATTCTCAGCGAATTCCTAAGTAAGCAATAGTCTCACAAAAGAAAAAATTAATCAAAAACAATATGGTATTTAAAAGAAATCTTATTACAGCAGCACTCCCCTACGCCAATGGTCCCGTTCATATCGGACACCTCGCAGGCGTATATGTTCCTGCGGATATTTACGTTCGTTATTTACGTCTGAAGCATCGTCCGGTACTCTTTATTGGCGGTTCAGACGAACATGGTGTACCCGTTACTATCCGCGCAAGAAAGGAAGGAATCACCGTGCAGGAAGTAGTGGATCGCTACCACAATCTTATCAAGAAATCATTTGAGGATTTCGGCATTTCGTTTGATATTTACAGCCGTACAACCTCTTCCATCCACCATCAGTTTGCCTCTGACTATTTCAAGCACCTGTATGACAACGGCAAGTTCATTGAGCAGATATCCGAGCAGTTCTACGATGAGCAAACAGGGCATTTCCTTACCGATCGCAATATCCGCGGCGAGTGCCCTCATTGCCATTCTCTTGGCGCATATGGCGACCAATGCGAGAAATGCGGTAGTACCCTATCGCCGGAAGAACTAATCAATCCGTACAATGCCGAAACGGGCAATCCGCTCGTTAAGAAAGCCACCAAACATTGGTATCTCCCGCTTGAGCAACACGAGCCTTGGCTCCGCGAATGGATTCTTGAGAATCACAAAGAATGGCGCTCGAATGTGTATGGTCAGTGCAAATCATGGCTCGATGGAGGTCTTCGTCCGCGTGCCGTAACCCGCGACCTGGATTGGGGCATTCCAGTGCCCGTAGAAGGAGCAGAAGGTAAAGTGCTTTACGTATGGTTCGATGCGCCTATTGGCTATATCTCCAACACGAAAGAGCTCTGTGATCAGCATCCCGAACTCGGCTCATGGGAGACGTGGTGGAAAGACCCGGAAACACGTCTCATACATTTCATCGGCAAAGACAATATCGTGTTCCACTGCATCGTTTTCCCTGCAATGCTCAAGGCTCACGGCGATTATATCTTGCCCGATAACGTACCTTCAAACGAGTTCCTCAACCTCGAAGGCGATAAGATCTCTACTTCACGCAATTGGGCGGTATGGCTCAACGAATACCTCGTTGACATGCCCGGTAAGCAAGATGTACTGCGCTATGTTTTGACCGCCAATGCTCCGGAAACCAAAGATAATGATTTTACATGGAAAGACTATCAGGCTCGCAATAACAACGAACTCGTAGCTATCTTCGGAAATTTCGTAAACCGAGCCATGAAGCTCACCGAGAAGTATTTTGAAGGAAAAGTACCGACAGCAACTGAGCTTACTGACTACGACCGCCAAACGCTTGAAGATTTCTGCCATGTTAAAGAGCGCGTAGAGACACTGCTCGAAGAGTTCAAGTTCCGCGATGCTCAGAAAGAGGCGATGGAGTTGGCACGCATTGGCAATAAATACTTGGCAGAAACGGAGCCTTGGAAATTGGCAAAGACCGATATGGAGCGTGTAGGCACAATCCTGAATCTCTCGCTCCAAATCAGCGCCAACCTGGCCATTGCGTTTGAGCCTTTCCTGCCGTTCTCTGCTGAGAAACTGAGAGGCATGCTCAATATGCAATCGTTTGACTGGGATCAGCTCGGTCAAACCGATTTGCTCCCTGCAGGCCATCAACTCGGCGAATCCGTTTTGTTGTTTGAAAAGATAGAAGATGAGGTTATCCAGAAGCAGATTGACCGCTTGGAGCGCATCAAAAAGGAGAACGAGCAGAAAGAGCAGGAGGAAATCCTCAAGAATTGGCGTCCTGACCCTATAAAAGCAGACACTTCTATTGATGAGTTTGATAAAACGGACATCCGGGTTGGTACAGTCATTGCATGCGAGAAAGTGAAGAAATCCGACAAGCTTCTCCGCCTAACCATTGACGATGGCATGGCAGATACCCGATCAGAAGGACAACCATATCGCACGATCCTCTCGGGCATTGCGCTCAGCTACCCTAACCCTGAGGTATTGGTAGGTAAGCAGATTCTCTTCATTGCCAACTTCCCTCCTCGCAAAATGATGGGTATAGAGAGCCAGGGAATGGTGCTTTCGGCTGTCGATGCTAATGGCAAATTGGTAGTAACCTCGCTTACAGCACCCGTTAAAAATGGCGCACAAGTAGGTTAATTCACTTTTGTATAAATCTGCTTTACGCTTAATATCAGCATCATAAAAAAGCCAAAAAAGGCGCTTTTCGCACAGAAAAGTGCCTTTTTTACTCTTTTTTTGCGAAAAAATTTGGTCAATTCAAAAAAAAGCAGTACCTTTGCACTCCGGAATGAGAAACGCACATGTATTCCATTGATGAAGCGCATCTCTCAACTGATGAAGCGCATCTCTCAACCGACATAGCATCGATTTCAAAATCGTCGCGGCGGGATAGCTCAGCTGGTTAGAGCGCATGATTCATAATCATGAGGTCCCCAGTTCAATCCTGGGTCCCGCTACCATCAGTCAGTCTGTCAATACGGCAGACTGATTTCTTTTGCATGACGAGATAATCCCACCGCTTTCGCGATGGGATTTTCTTATTTATACTCAGCAGAATTTATTCGTCCCCTCCGGCCTTTTGGAACGCGCCTTAGCGCTTGGAACGCCCGAAGGGCTATGGCCCGCCGCTTCGCGGCCCTTGTATTGTTCATTGGCAGGAGATAATATCTCCGTCCTATTATCCCATGACCCGCCCTCCGGGCCTCTGGAACCATCTGGACCACCCTTCGGGCTTCTGGAACAGAGCCTCAGGCTCTACCTGGAACGCGCGAAGCGCCTCTGGACCGGCCCTCCGGCCCTCTGGAACGCGCGAAGCGCTAATGGACCGCCCAGTTGCTTGAACGTGAGATTGCCGGCGGAGCCGTTGAGTTTGCTGATGATTCCTTTAAGAATTGCCATAATAAAAATTGTTTTAG
>CAMGMU010000007.1 GCA_946059305.1 uncultured Bacteroidales bacterium
CGGCCGTTCCAGAGGCGCTTCGCGCGTTCCAAAAGGCCTAAGGCCGTTGTTCTTTTAAAAAAAACCAACCTGTCTATTTTATTCTTTATATCATGGCAAAGAAAAATAAGAAAGTAAACGCATGGCAAATCATAGCAGCCGTGTTTCAAGCCCTCGCAGCCCTCTTCGGCTCGCTCAAGAAGTCGCACGACTCTGCTAAATCAGAGTCTGACTCGGCCAAAGCAGAGGACCCCTCTAACTCCCCTTGTTAGGGGAGGACCGTTCCAAGTAGAGCCTTCGGCTCTGTTCCAGAAGCCTGCGGCTGTTCCAATTGCCCTTCGGGCGTTCCAGATGCGCTTCGCGCGTTCCAGGGGCGGAGCGGCGGATGGAGCGGAGCGGATATAGGACGGAGATATTATCTCCTACCAACAAACAATACAAGGGCCGCAAGAGCCTTGCGGGCCGTTCCAGGGGCCCGGAGGGCGTTCCAGGTTTCCGAAGGCGACGAATAAATTCTGCTGAGTAAAAAAAAGAAAATCCCATCGCGAAAGCGGTGGGATTTTTCTTTCCAAAAGTTCACAAAGTTCACACATTTTAGAGTAAGGGTGTCTACTAATTTCAGGATAAGACAAGGGGGTTATTTCCAGTAATCAAAGACTAAATAGGAAACGGGGTGGGTATACCAGTTCCAATATTCTGGCTCATAAACGTTTCTGCCCCAGGAGCCGAGCAAGGGATAAGCTTTTTCTACTTTTTGCTGCTCGAGCGGCCAGTTCCATTCACCAGCCACGCAAAGCACCTGTGGAATATCCTGTTCTTCACCGAGCATGATACTGCTATTGATGGTTATTAGTTCGCCTTTCTCGTCAGTAATCTTGATGGAAAAGAGGTCGCGATGGTCAGCCATAGTGTAGCCTTCGGGCCAAGAAAGTGGCTGATCAGGAGATAGCCGCACTTTATTACGCCGCAAGCCATTGAGCTTGGTGTTCACCATATTCCTAGGATCAACACCAAAGAGCTGGTGTGCCTCACCAAGTAATTGGTTACCATAGTAAATGTAGGTGTTGCGTTCAGCACCCGTAGCAAGCAGATATACAGCAACCGTATGTTCTGTCGTATTGGGCACCACTTGGAGGACCACATCGTTGAAATCGAAATCGACATCCGTTCCGGCATTTTCGAATGCCAAAATCCACGATTGCAGATTTTCTGTACCCGTCTCGCTTTCGGGGGTTTCGGGCGTTGTATATATGGGATTTTTCTCTATCGTTCCCTGATTTTTCTCGCTTTCGAGTGTTTCCTCAGTAAATTGAGGGCGATATTGTCCGCCTTTCGCGTTTGATAGCACAAAGGTCACGTCGTTACAGTCGAGATCACCGCTGTTGTCGGCCGAGTCATCAAGGCCCATGAAGGTAAAATTATCGTATATAGCAAATGCGCTACGATGTTTACCTCCGTTGTTCATAGGCGCGTACGAGAAATTCAACTGATTGGCCGGCAGTCTGTCTGAAGGCACACCAAGATTGAGGAGCTTATCGCGTTGGTCGGTTGAAAGGCTTCCATTGGTTTTCAGATAAAAGCCAAACTTCTTCCCATTAGGCACGGTGATTTTAAAGGTGAGCCCGCGTACGGCACTGATTTGGTCGCCGTAGGCTTTACTAACGAGCAACGTGTTGTAGGCATCATCACCGTGGCGGCGTGCATCGGCTGCTTGAGATGAGGTGATATTGGGCAAGCCATCGCCGTCCTTATAGTCAAAGTTAGCATCGTGCCACGTTTCCGTGTTACCGTTAAGCTGATATTGCACCTTAGCCTTTCCGTTGAGATAGTCATAATAGATAGCTTCTGAAATATCATGATATTCGATATCGCTGTAGCTGTTTTCTGAGTGGGTGTAATATCCAAGTACGCGCGAGGCTGTTGTTCCCGTATAGCCATAAATGAAAGAGATATAGACTTCTTCGCCACCGGTATATTCACCGCCGGCAGCTATGCTACCGCGCGCCATGATTTCGTAGTCAATCAGTGCCGTTTGCTTAATGCTTGCATTTTGCGACTCAACAAGTGCGAAGGCGATGTCGCTCCATGCCCATGAGCCTAAGTTGAGATAACCTTCATCGGACAAAATGCTATTACCGTAGAGCCCGGTATGGTTTGCGGCTCTGGCGGCCGGAGCCATCTGCCTACTGAATGCCTGAGTGGACGTGCCGTCAAACGATACCTTTTCCAATTGGTGAAGGTCACCCGAAAGACGGATGCATTGGTATTGTTTGGATACACTGCCGTTGTCGAATACAAGTCCGAAACTGCCAATGCCTTGCGGCACATCGATCAGCATGACGTCATTGTCGTGTACTTGTTTTTTTCCGAGTACAACGGGCACATTGTCGCCAATGGTTTGCGCAGTTAGCATACCCTCTCCTTTTACCGAGAGGTCCAGCTGCATCGATACAGAGGTCATCCACGTCTGGTTGGTGTCGGCCTCGCCGTCAATCCAGAGAGTAGTGGTACTGGGGTTGGGGTCTGGAATATCCAAACCCGGGTCCTTGCTGCACGAGCTCATGCCTGCGAGCAATATCACAGAGAGCGTTTGTGCGAAGCAGATTTGCTTAAGTTTCATATTTGTTAGTAGTTTTTCTTGCATATGTCCACAATTTTATGTAACTTTGCACTCGAAAATCTTGCAGAAAATCCAAGTTCGTATGATAGGAAAATCGCCATCCCGTATAGAGCCGGAACTATTCCGTCCTCAGTTGTCCAGTTTCATTGACATGAGCCACGAGTTGGTTCTGCTGTCCAACCAAATAGACTGTATGACAATTTTAAACTACCTATATCAGCCTATGCTCCAAGTTGCGTACCAAAGGTAGAAATTAAGGAACGACTAGTTAGTAGTATAGTGTGTAGTAAGTAGTGCAAATTTTCATTTGCGGTGCAAAATTAGTATAAAAATCTTAAAATTGCATTAGCAATTCATAAAAACAAGCCTATTTTATACGAAATTACAAGGATATTTTGCTGAAATTACAAGATTTTTTCCACATTCCGCGACTATTTCTCCACATCCACGCACCCTTCTCCACGGATAAACAGGATGCACACTTATTGCACATGTATGCAGAACTCATGCAGAGTTTGTGAAAATTTTCTTATCCTGAAAAAAGTATGCAGACCGTCTGCTTTGATCTTCAATAGTCCACTACTTTGCCATACTGGCTCGCATTGTACCAGCTCCAATAGTTGAGCTTGGTGCAATCCTTGGCCCAAAGCGGGAAAACGGAGTAAGCATCAAAGATGTGCGTGTTCTCCCTGGGCCAATGCCAGTCGCCGGCAACGAGTAGCGCTTGCGGCATCAATCCGGGCAGGTCATTAAGGGTGATGAAATCAGAGCAGTCGGTGCATTCACCGCGCTGCACCTCGATGAAGAACCGATGGGCATCGGTATTGACAGTATAATCCATTGGCCATGCCACATTGGCAATCTCTACAAAGTCAACGCCTGCATAAGAATTGTCGGTGTTGATTGTTTTGTCAGCCGCGCCTCCAAGGAGATTGTGGATTTCTCCGAGGTTCACATCGCCATCCGGTCCTTCGTAATGCAAGAACATGCGCGAGGTGCAGCCCGCTGCCAGAACCCACACACGGCAAGTTTGCTGCTCGTAGTCAGGTTGGAATCGAATCACGGCATCGTTGAAGTCAAAATCCGCTTTGCGTGCCACATCCTCGAAAGCCAAAGTCCAGGAGAGGCGGTCTGCATAGTTAACCATTTCTGACAAATCAGGGTCAACAATATCAGGCTTATAAATATCCAGTTTAGCCGTGACGCAAAATATCAAGTCGTTGCAGTCGAGGTCGTTGCCCCTGCAGTCGTTCTCCATTCCCATCCATATAGAATACGGACGCTCTTCTACGAAGCTGCGGAAGTTTCCTTCTGGGTTGATACTATTCATGCCTTCTGCCGAAAAGCTTGTGCCTTTGAAATTCTCGCGGCTGGTATATGGCCGGACTCCTTGCTTAATGAGGCGGTCGTATTGCTCGGGGGCTGGCTGCATTTCCCAACGGTCGTAAAAGCCGATGCGCATGCCCTGGGGCACATCAATGGTGAAGGTAGCCCCTCGCACCGTTGTGACACTGCCGTTCTCCCCACCTGAATAACGATTGAGCACAGCCATCATATTGTAGGCATCGTCATCCCTACGGGCAAAGGTGGGCGGTGCGCGGTCATAGAGGTCATACATATCGAAATTGGCATCGTACCAATGTTCGGTTTCCAGTCCGTAGCGTGCTGCAGCAATGGTATCTACCTGATACTGCACCTTAGCAAGATTATCGATGTAATCATAAAGCTCCGTCTCGGTGATATCTACGTATTCAATATCTTCATACGTACCTGGCGAGTGGTAGTAATAGCCCAAAATATGCGACGTAGTAGAAAGGCAGTTGCCAGCAATCATCGTAATCTCAAACGGGCCATTTGACTCAAATTCGTAATTGCAATTCAGCCCCATCACCTCCTTTACGTTTCTACCCTCCACCTTCATCTTATTGATCATGTAGTTGCAATCGGTCATGTGATCCGTGCCAAGTTGGAAATACGTAGCATTGCCTGCAACGCTTGGTCCGTAAAGCGAAGAGCGGTCTGCAGCACGCGCAGCCGACGATTCAGGGGTCATCAGCGCGGGAGCAATCTGCATATCGGAATCTTCAGAGGTGAAGCTCAGGCTGATTTCTTCCGTCAGTTTGCCTGAGATAAGTACGGAAGAGGTGTACAATTTCTTGTGGTATTCAGCCACCATATATATATTACGATTGCCCGTTTGCGGCACGGTAAGTATCGCTTCACCGCTGTTTTCCAAAACCGCATAATCATAGAGGGTGCCCTCAGTTGGGGCAGAGAGCGCCCATAGTTTGACGGGTGCATCGGTCGTGACATATACTTTCAGCTCCACCGCTGTTTTCCACCATTGCAGTGTGCTGACGTCTCCCCCGAGCGAGGCAATGAAAGAAGCCTGGGTACGTTCGTATTCGCTGTAGCTTTCAGAACTGCAGTTGGTTAGCGCTATGCCCCCGGCGAGGGCAAACAGGCTGAAAAAAGTCTTTCTAATCATGTTGCTCATTTTAGAATCTCCAAATAATTGTCGTCTCTTAATTTCCATTTCACTTTGCCCTCCATAGCATCCATCACATCGTTGAGGTATTGCACCTCCTCGCCCGTGCCTGCTTTTTTCAGATACTTACGTGCGTCTTGCAAACGCCGCGAATGAATGCACGCGCAGGCAGCATTATAGTTAGCCAGCGAATCGCTGGGGAAGCGCTCAGCGGCAATCAGCAATGCATCACGCCAGTCGTCGGAACCTTCGTCATAGCTTTGCGCCACGCCGAACATCTCCAAGTGGCTCAACACCTCAGGATGGGTATAGATAAGCTGGCGCGCTTCTGCATTGGAATACGCTCGCACAGTGTATTCTATTACGTAGTCCGTATGGCGCAGCCCCGGATAAACGTGTTTGAGCAGCCATTTATACGGCTCGCCGCCGCCTATCTTTTTCAGCAAGCGCTCTTTCTCATCGGGGTCCATTACACTGTCAATCACTGCAAGCAGTTCTTCGCTGTGGCGAAGTACGGCGGGAGGCGCGATGGGTGTTTCGAGAATGGCGGCACTCTCATACCAGATGTCGCCTTTCACTCTGCGGCGGTTGCCTGCAGCGATGAAGGAGCGCAGGTTCGGCCAATCCTCTGGCGTAAACGCCGTTGTGAAAACCGCAGCCGGGAGACTGTATTTGCCTTGGAGGTACGCTTTCAGGGCCTCTGTACGCCCTTGGGCGAGACGCGTATTGTTGGCATACGGGCTTTCGGGTGATGCATATCCATGGAGGGTGATGCTAAGCACTTCAAAGGATGGGTCGAAGAGCGCACTGTCAATCGTGTTATTAATGCGCTTCAGTTCATCGGGGTTACGGCGGTAGTCAGGATAAATAACCGTTTCGTTGACCGGGAAATCCAGGAACGCACGACCTTTCAAGCACCGCACTTTGCCTTCCTCTGGATCCGGATTCAGGAGCGGCAAGGTAGGGATTGTGCGCAGACGAGAGTCGTAGTTTACTGGGAAGGCGGGCTCAATCTGCTTCTTGCTGCGCGGCACGAGCATGTAAGTAAAGCCCAATTTAAGGTTACTACGCATATCGAGCGGAGCACCATCCTTAACGCCATTGAAGTGGTCGATAAAGAAGTTATGACTCAGCTCCGCTCCAAGAAGCCAGTTCTTTGACAAAGCATACGTGGCAGTCAGTCCAGCTCGGAAGGCAAAGCACACAGTACTGTTTTTAGAATAGGCAACGGTGTAAGAAAGCGGCACATCCTTGGGGAAAGCAAACGTGTAGGCAGCGCCTATGCCGCCAAATAATTTCAAATTAAATGGCGGACGCTGCTCGCGAGGCTTACGCTTGCAATTACTATCGGTGAGGTCGATGGTGGCATCAGCAAACGCCTCCACACTATGCCAGCCCCAAACATCGCTGTACTCGCAAGGCGGCACGTTGCGGCTCTTATTGTGGTTGAAGCGCAAGGCGGTTCGCCACCCCCATAGGGGAGTCCATTCTTTACCAATGCCAAAAAACACACCGCCCGACCACGGGTATTTCGAAAACTCCGACCAGGGCAGATTTTCGTTGGCCGACTTATTGATACCGGCATACAACTGAAAATAAAGCGGATCAATGAGTTGTATATTGGTCGTATCGGCCTCTTCCTCGGCATATAGGCCGAGGGGAAAGAGAGAAAAGATGAATAATAAGATATGCTTAACTATCTTCATAACGTATTGATGTTATCCTTAGGCTAACGTCGTAAGCATCTCAATGCAAAGCATCAATGATGCGGTCACATGCCTTGCCATCGCCATACGGATTGATGGCTCGACTCATGCGTTGGTAAGCCTTGGGGTTATCCAGAAGTTCTGACACCTCGCTAATGATGCGCTCGCTGTTTGTACCCACCAACCGTGCAGTACCTGCATCAATAGCTTCGGGGCGTTCGGAAGTGTCGCGCATCACCAGTACGGGCTTGCCCAGTGCCGGAGCCTCCTCCTGAATACCACCGCTATCCGTGAGCACGAGCGTGGAACTGGCCATGAGGCGCACGAAATCAGGATAGTCGGGCGGCGACATGAGTAGCAGGTTGGGATATGCTGCAGTATCACCGAGAGCGCTCTGCAGGGCTTGGCGCACATTGGGGTTGGGGTGAACGGGAAAGACGAATGTTACATCAGGGTATTTCAGGAGCAGTACCTTGATGGCATGAAAAGCTTCAGCAAATCCTTTTCCGAAGTTTTCACGGCGATGTCCCGTAATCAGCACCATGCGGCCCATATCGGTGGTCATATCCGCCTTACCTATGCGCTGCACAGCCAGATGCAAAGCATCAATCACCGTGTTGCCCGTTACAACTATTTTATCGGGGCTAATGCCTTCGGCAAGCAGGTTACGCCGGCTTTGCTCCGTAGGTGCGAAATGCCAGGCGGCAATCCGCGCTGTGATTTGCCTATTGACTTCCTCCGGCCACGGACTATAAATATTATGTGTGCGCAATCCCGCCTCTACATGTCCTACAGGGATTTGGGCATAATAGGCAGCGAGGGCGGCAGCCATAGAGGTGGTGGTATCTCCATGCACCAAAACGATGTCGGGCTGAGCCTGATTCAATACGTTGCTCATTCCAGTCAGTACACGTGTGGTTACATCATTCAGCGTCTGCCCCGGCATCATGATATCCAAATCATAATCAGGGGTGATGCCGAAGAAATGCAGCACACTGTCAAGCATTTCACGATGCTGCCCTGTGACGCAAACCAAGGTCTGGAAGCGAGTGGGCAATGCTTGCAAGGCAAGAACGAGCGGTGCCATCTTGATAGCCTCAGGGCGTGTGCCAAATACCAGCAATATTTTTTTCTTCAGTTCCATAAATTCTTACAAACGATACACCTTATCTGAGAGCGGACAGAAATTGTGGCAATCGAGTATCACCTTGCCTTCAAGCCTATCCCATTGGCGGGTAATATGATCGTGCTTCACCATGAGCACAACAAGGTCGATATCTTTCAAAAACGCATCAAAGTTGGAGATCTGGCTCTCACACACGGCTCGGTGTTCGAGATACGGATCGTAACATTTGAGCGGAGTGCCGAGATGACGCTCTTGCTCTTCGAGCAACTGCAACGTAGGCGACTCACGATAGTCATCGACATTCTCTTTATACGTTATGCCGTAAAGCCCCACGCGGTGCGAATCCGTTATGCCGCTTTGAGCCATTACTTCTCGTATGCGACGCAAGACGAAAAGGGGTTGGCTATCGTTGGTAAACATACATGCTCCGATTACTTTTGTAAGTTGGGGGAATAAGCCTACCAGAAACCACGGATCAACGGGGATGCAATGTCCACCCACACCTGGGCCGGGATTTAAGATATTTACGCGGGGGTGCTTGTTGCAGATGTTGATAATATTAAACACATCCATCCCCTCGTGGTTGCAGATGCGCGAGAGTTCGTTGGCAAAAGCGATATTTACGGCTCGGTAAGCATTCTCCACCACTTTCGTCATCTCTGCCGAACGGATATCGGTAATCGCGATATCGCCCTTGCAGAAGGAGGCATACAGCTGCTTAATCTTTTCTCCCTGCTCGGGGCTGTCAACTCCGATGGTACGGTTGTTATGGACCAATTCGTAGATCATGTTGCCCGGTATAATCCTTTCAGGGGCGTGCGCCAAGTGAATGGATGTATCGTGCAAGAGTGGACGGATTTCGCCGTCGATAGTGCCAGGAGGAATGGTGGATTCTATCACTACAATTGCATCTTTCGGTGCTACTTTCTGCAAGGTCTCTACGGCAGCCACAACAAAGGAAACATCAGCCTTCTTGGTGTATTTGTCGTAAGGAGTAGGTACAGAAACGATGTATATCTCGGAGCGTTGATAGTGCGTAGAAAAACGAATTCCGCATGCGCAAGCTTGCTTGAAAAGGTTGTCCAACCCTTTTTCTTCAAAGGTCAGTTCGCCTGCATTGAGCTTGTTCACCAATGCCTCTTGCAAATCCGTGCCTACCACTTCTACGCCGTGGGCTGCAAGCATCAGCGCCGTAGGCAGACCTATATATCCTAATCCAATTACGTTAACCATTTATATCTTAAAAATTATCGTATTATTGTTATTTCTAATGTACACTTTTTGCATGCTTATCACCATGCGAACCGTTTAACTGAGACCATCTTTGCTCTAAAACTTTTTGGCAGCAATCCAGTAGGCAAACTTCATGAGCGGCAGCTGGCGCTTGATGCGTGATGGCTGATGCAGCAAGCGATAAAGCCATTCGACATGGCATCGCACCCACCTATCTGGAGCACGCTTAACGCGACCAATATACACATCAAAACTGCCGCCCAACCCTTGATATATAGCCTTGTGGTGCTGTTGCATCTCTTCCATAAGGAGTTCTTGGCGCGGTGAGCCCATCGCCACGAAAACAATGTCTGGCTTCTTCAGTACTATGTCAGCGAGCAGGGCGTTTTTCTCACCATCCGAAGAGAGGTACCCATTGCGATATCCCACGATATTGATGCCGGGATAATCGTTCCGCAGTTGGGCTACGGTTGCATCGATGACTTCCTGCGTACCGCCCACAAGATAAAAACTTTTGCTACTGTAGCAGCGGCGCACGATATTGAGCCACAATTCGCAACCCGCCACTTTAGCCACGTGCTTGAAGCCCATACGATGCAGGGCGAGCACTGGGCCAATGCCATCGCAGTACCCTATGTTGTGGTTGATGAGGTGGCGCAACTGAGGGGTGGCGTTGAGCACCTTCTCGGCATTGATTGCCACGAGAATACCGGGGTGGCACAATGCAAAGTCTATGATTTGCTCTGGAGAGTCAAACGGATAGACCTCAATTCCTTTCAAATTAATCTTTTTCATTTCCATAAACAGTATGTATTACTGCCTTATATTGTGCTATCATTTGCTCCTCGCGAAACAGCTCCTCATATTTGGCTCGCGCCGCTTTCGAAAGGGTAGTATAAACCGTATCGCAGGGCTTGGGCAGACTTCCTATGCCAGCAGCAAGGTCGTCAAGACTTCTGAAAACATATCCCGTGCGATGGTCTTCGTTGACTTCAAGCACAGATGGGATATCGTTGGTAATCATCGGAACCCCAGCTCGGCAGGCTTCGAGGAGCGTGAGCGGCAAGCCTTCTTGCTCAGAAAAGAGCAGCAAGTAGTCGTAATGCTCCAAAAGGTCATGCGTGGGCACATAGCCCAAATATTTCATTTGCCCGTCTTTTTCTACCGCTGCTTTTAGCAGCATGGCATCGGGGCCATCACCGGCGAAATGCAACTGCATATACTGTGGCAGCCTGCCGCACAGGGCTTCTGCCAAAGCAACCTGACGCTTCACACTGCAAATCCTGCCTATATGGAGCACTTTTATCTCCTTACTTGGCCGGGACTGTAGTGCTGAAGCCGAGCAATCAGGAATGCCGTTGTATATGACATGGACATGTTGCTCAGGCACATGAAAAAAGCCTACAAGGTTGCGCTTTACAGTCTCAGACACCGCAACATTGTGCTCTGGAAAAAGGCAAATCCAGCGCAGGTTGTTAAACACACTGTGCGCCACGTGTATTACCTTTATCTGCCTTAGCAGCAAGAATTGCCATAGCAGGAGTTTCAAGGTTGTTTTGCGGTGGTGTGAGATAAAGACAGTGCGGCGATCTGCAAGGCGGAGCACCGTGCGCCAGGATAATTGTTCATACCTCACTCCTTCAGCGTATTGCGTAGGCACTTGTGCGCAAGACGTTTCGATAAGCACAATCGGTTTTTCGGTGTTCAGATGCCTTGCTAACTGGATGGTCACGTTTTGTGCTCCGCCTACGTTGCTGAAATACGGATATACCGAAACAACCCTCGGTATCTGCGGCATAATACAGTGCTCGCGGAGGTCGCTCTCAAATTTTGCCGCAACCTTCGATGCCAAGAAATGCTGTGCAGCATACGCACTATTATTTCGACTGATGCGATGACACGCTTCAGGGTGCGTTGCCAACCATACAATCTTGGTGGCTATATCTTCGGGGCGGTGCGAAGGAATCAGAAATCCCATCTCACCATTGGTAAAAAAGTCTTTAATGCCACCATAAGGTGTGCTGATAACGGGCAAACCAAATGCCATCGCTTCGAGCACGGAGGTCGCCATCCCTTCACCGTAGGAAGGCAGGATGTAGATGTCACCTGCTGCGTATGCCTGCCGTTTGCGCTCTCCGTAAACCGCACCTTGAAAGAGCACGCAATCACCCAATCCGATTCTCTCTACATACGCTTTCACATCGTTCACTACTGCCGCATCTTCGCTTTTGCCGCAAATAGTGAGCGTAAGCTCCGGCAGACTTTTCTTAGCAAGGGCGAAGGCATCTATTGCCTCATATATGCCCTTGGCACGGTCGATACGGGCGAGATAAAGAAGATTATTCACCTGCCCCACCCGCTCGTTGGCATCAAATCCTTCCAAGAGCGCATCATCCACAACCGTGGAACCGAGCAACACGGGTACATCGATGCCCATGGATTGCAACTGCTTGCGGAAGTCACTGCTTAGCACGTAGATGAAAGAACATTTGCCATATACCCGGCGAACCATGTCTGGTGAAGCGATGCAACGCTCGGCAAACTGGCCGTCCCAACCGTGGAACCACGCCACGACTTTGCGTCCAAAAGCTTTTGCCAATAGCAGATACACACCATCGCGCACAAGTTGGTAGGGGCGAAACGATGGGTTGACCACCACCACGTCGGGGCGAAAGAATATAAGCTGCCAGATATAGGCCAGCAAATCGGGCAGTAGGCAAAGCGCTGCAGGAACACCCGGACGTTTGCCGTAGCGGGCATAACGTACCTCGGAGGTCCAATGCGGTTGCAGCCCTTTATAGTGGAACGACACACCGCCCGTTAGCTTTGATGATGGTGCTGCTATAAGGAGTTTCATTGATAATTTGATAATGCGATAATAATATATTTGGTTACTGGAGCAACTGCCCGTATTTCGTAGTCTTTATTCCCTCTCGGATAACCTTTGCCGGATTGCCCGCCACAATAGAGTTATTTGGAGGATTTTTGGTAACTACGCTTCCTGCTCCTACTATTACGTTGTCACCAATGGTCACACCGCAAAGCACCAAAGCGTTCGCGCCGATAAAGCACCGCTTGCCGATGCGCGTATCGGCGTGCAACTTGAGGCAATAATCGTGTGAGAGGATGCGTGCACCGGAAGCGATGTAGCTTTCCTCGCCTATATGGATGCCTCGGGGGTTCACCCTATCGAGGTGACACCCGAACGACACAAGCGCCGTGGGGTGAATATCCATTTTGAGCCAGCGTGTCTGATAGAAATATCGGAGACGGCAGACTGCCAACCTTATATAATCTCTTAATGGTAACATCTGATTTATTGTTTACTATTGTATTCTTCGTCGAGCAGGCAAAAGGTGAGGGCGTAGAGCAAGTCAGTGTGAAACATCGTGCCACCTTGCGTCACCTGAAAGGAAAAGTTCATCACCCAAAGCGCGAGAGCAAGCCTATATGTTGGGCACATCTTGCGACATCGAATATACACAAAGAGTGAGATGAGCATCACGAGCATCAGCAGCAGACCTACTATGCCGTTGCGAGCCAGCATATCCACAAAGCCGTTGTGTGCGCCAACGCGATTGCGCGTTTTGAGCTGAATGTAGTCCATCTCATCTTGTGTGGACATGCCGATAATCTGCTCCAAGAGTGTGCCGTTGGCATATCGCTCGAGAGCTGCTGCCGAGTATTCGCTGCGCCCAGAGTCGATATTCATCTTCTCGTGAGTTTGCAGGTTGTTACCTAACACGCGGTCACGGAACATCTCATTAGTAACCATCATATACGACAACCCGCCTGCAAGTACAGCACTCACGCTTGCAATTCCTACCCATTGGCGCATGGACGTGTCTTTCGGCCAGAATAGCACGAAGATGGCTAAGAGGCACATCAGCCAACCCGTGCGGGCAAAGCCCAGATACATGGCATAGGCAGCGATACACAATAGAGCGATATTGTAGGTCTTTGATGTACGGCTTTCAAACCATCCTGACTTGAAATAATGCAGAATCACGGTGATACAAATACCCATAATCACCGACATGGCGTGCTGGTTTTGAAATATACCGGAGTAAGCCACGAAAGTGCCGTAGTCGTGTCCCGAACTGAGCATCGGCAGCCCAAGAAACATGGGAATATTTGTCAGAACGAAATATTGGCATAACGTGAGTAGCGTCTTCACCAATGTTTCCTTTTCCTTAATCCGCGCTTGCGCAAAGCTGAACAGCAACGGAAGGAAGAGAAACTTGATGCTCGCCTGCATATTTGTCATGAAGTCGGTCACCGTGCCTGCGTTGAAGATACTCTTTAGCGAAATCCAATATTGCGTTTGTGCCCACACAGGCGCACGCTTGGTTCGAAACTGGAAAACAAAATACAGCAAATAAGCTGCCAACGGCAGTTTCCAGAGTTGCGAAACAGGCATGCCGCCCAAAATTACCGGCTCGGAATAGAAGAGCAGGAAAAAGGGCACGAATAGCAGACAATATGTAGAAAGTTTCAGCGGCATTGTTGCGGTAATCGTACATATACATATCTTTTCAGCAGGAACCATTGTTGTCCGCGGTCTAATAAGCGGAAGTTGCTCCACGAGGCGATGTAGCGATGCATGCCGTGCTTTTTGAGCAGGCGTGTAACTTCAGCACGGGGCACGCGCTCGGCGTATAGACACATCATCTTAAAGGTGCATCGGTGCAACGCCTGCTCCTGCAGTTCTTCGTAAGGCATACAGCAGTCGGTCATAATCTTGTTGGCGATGATGATGCTTTCTGCTTCTTTGAGCGTATAGGTGGCATGGGTGGAGGACTGCTTATTCTCAATGTACAGATACACCGTTGCAGCGATGGTCCGAAGACGATGGGCTTGCTGCACGAGTTGGTAGATCAAACAACCATCCTCACTGATGGTTACCCCTTCGTAGAATTTCAGCTGAGGCGTGCGGAAGAGTGTCGTCTTAAAGAGTTTACCGCACAGGCTGTGCTTCAGTTGCTCGGTGAGCAGACTATGGTAAATATCCGAGTGCGAAGCAGTGTCAAGGGGCTCGTTGGCTATCATTTCCGTCCGGCCATCTGCGTATATTTTCAAAATACTTCCGCATACTATATCGGCATCGCCTCTCGCCTCTACGAGACGCTGTACAGCATCAGAAGTCAATTCATCATCGGCATCGAGAAACAGAAGGTATTCGCCTGTTGCAGCCATGCAACCATTTCGGCGTGCGAGCATACATCCTTGATTTCGTTCATGCTCTACTATTCTGATGCACGGATTGTCCTTCCTATAAAGGTAGAGCATGTCGCGCGAACGATCGGTAGAGGCATCGTCCACCAATACGGCCTCTACGTCAGGATAGGTCTGCCGCAGCACGGAGCCGATGCAGCGCTCAAGCGTGCGCTCGGCATTATAGACTGGAATGATAATTGATACTTTCATATTGTTTTGAGCGTTATTTCTGCTGCTTGCTTGGTCCAACCCTTGAATTTGCGTTTACGCGTAAGACGGGTGAAGAAGGGAAAGCCACCCAGCCATGAAGCTATTGTGTCCGAAATCTGCAAACGGTACACCTTTGCCCGGGCAATGCGTATCTCCTCATCTGGCGCTCCGAGGCAGCGCAATATCTGCAAGCGCTCCTGCCATGCGAGGAGCAGACTGCTGTTCGACACCCCTTCCTCGCACTCGAAGAGCGATACAAAGCCAGGATAAACAGTGTACGTACCGCCATTGAGCAGCAATTTCTGAAAGAAATAATAGTCAGAGGCTATCTTCAGATTTTCTGGATAGGGATTGGCGAGCATAGCAGACCGACGGATAAATGCTGAGGGGTGAGACAGGTTGGCATCTTTCCAGACATTGCCTATGGGCTCCGTTGCAGGTTTGTCGTAATAGGCATCTTGAGTGAAGCAACGCGTGCCACCTACTATGACGTCCTCTCCTTTATCTTTGTACCAAGTGAAGACGTCGGCCACGGCATTGTCGTTGAAGAAATAGTCACCGGCATTTCTAAACAGCAGCCAATCACCCGTAGCCGCATGAGCACCTTTATTCATCGCGTGGTAGATTCCGCGGTCGGGCTCCGATATGGTGTAGGCGAGGCGGTCGGCATAGCGGGCTATGATGCCTGCGGTGCCATCCGTACTGCCCCCGTCAATCACGATGTACTCAAGATTGGGGTAGGTCTGACGCAACACGTTTTGCATCGTCCTTTCTACAAGGGCGGCGCAGTTGTAAGTCACGGTGATGACTGATATTTTGGGTTGCATTTTCTGCATCTTACAGCATGATTTTTTGATACAATTCAATATATTTATCCGCCACGACCTGCGGTTGAAACATGTTGCATGCTTCCTGCCGGATGACGTCCTTGTCGTAGGTGCGCGTCAAAACGTTTTGGAGGGCGCAGGCAAGCCCGTCACTGTCACCGATGGGGCAAAGGGCACCATTGCGCTCGCTGATGATTTCGGGGGCAATGCCTACGGGCGTGCTCACTACGGGCGTGCCGCAGTATAGGGCTTCTACCACAGTCTTGCCAAACGACTCCTGATGAGACGGGCTGGCAAATACATCTGCTGCGGAATATACCGAAGAGAGTTTATCTACCGAGTCAATCCGTCCGAGGAAGTGCCAGTTTGACGGCAGCGAACCCACATAATCATTGTTTCCCACGCATAGCACGCTGAGGGGTTTGTTGCTCTCCTTCTGCATGCGTTGAACGGCCATAATAAGCTCTTTAAAGCCTTTGCGTTCATCTCTGATGTCGCAACACACAAAGGCAATGACAGCTTCATTTTCCCCGATGCCTAATTTCTTGCGCGCCTCTGTGCGGTTTTGTGGGCGGAAGTTGTCAGCGTTGATTGCATTGGGTATTATCGTGATGGGGCGGCCTGCAAAGCATTCGTTGCTGAGAAAGAAATCGTGCATTTTATTGGAAAGCGCAACGAGGTGCAACGGCTCGTAATCTTCAATAGCTTTTTTCTTAATGGCTATAAACTCTTCCTCGATAGCAGCGAAGTAGGGGTAG
The DNA here is from genome assembly GCA_946059305.1 of uncultured Bacteroidales bacterium. GTDB lineage: Bacteria > Bacteroidota > Bacteroidia > Bacteroidales > Paludibacteraceae > Colicola. The sequence goes on from CAMGMU010000007.1 coordinate 16,165, forward strand.
AACTTTTCTTTTTCGGAAGTATAATGGAAGCCACCCAGCCCAGGATTCTCGTCTCTCATTGTCCATACGATGGGTTTTCGCATTTTTCGGAAGAAACTTTCGTAGTCAAGAAAGTCAGCCACATAATGGAGGTTGATGACGTCGGCTTCTTGCACCAGCGGGTGGTCAGTGATGTCATAAGGCGTGACGGGAATGGAGTATTGTGTCCAATGACTGCTTCGAATGAGGTAGAGCTTTCTTTTGTATTGGTCATAGCGGTTCAAGCAGATTCCGAAGTGGCGTGCCGCTTTTTGCAGGTATTGCAGCGCGCAACTCTTTCCCCACATGTATTGGTTAGGGGCGGTTTGAACCACGGTTTCCAAATTTGTACGCTTGAATCCTACAAGCACCTTGCTGTCAACGCCCCGCTCGAGGAGAGCGCGGTGTTGGTTAAGCATGCCTTCGCCTGCTCCACCTCGGTCAGTCAGTGCTATATGAAGAACTTTCATTGTGGTAGTAGTTTTTGTTTAATTTTTACAAATAATTTGCACGATTTTGCGCCGCTCACTGTGCTTCATTCCTATTGTCCATACGAGGGCAGCGGTGAGTAGCAGGCAGAGGGCAATGCCGCAAAGTCGATGCAAGGGTGCGGTGATGCCGAGCTCAGTATAGGCCCAAAGCACGACAGACATGATGAGAGCGATGATGCCAGGACGCACATACGCCTCACGAGCATACTGCCATGAGTCAAAGCCCAGCAATCGGCGCATCAGTATCAGTTTGATGACCCGAGCCAAAGCATCGGCTATGATGAAGAGTAGGAGCAGCGATATGGGAGGGTAGCCAAGGCTATACAGCAGATATCCTAATGGCAAGCACAGCAGCAGCAGCGCAGACATCACTATCTTGAACCATTTGATGCGCCCAGAGGCATTGACGAGGTTGTAGATTCCACCGCAGGTGACCGATACACCACCGATGATAATATTGAAGAAGGTAAACTCCACTGCACCTTCTGGCACTTGTCCAAGCCATACGTGCAACAAGAACTCCAGTTCGATGAGAATAGGAAAGCAAATGAGTTCGAAAAGCAATATGGTGAAGCGTCCGAGCTTGTTGCACAGATAGGTGTATCGAGGTTTGTCGCCGGCAGCGTAGGCCTGAATGATTTGCGGTGCAGAAGCCGCATCGAATTTAGTGGAAAAATCTGCCACATACGTGTTCACCGTTTTGCTGATTGCGAATGCGCCATTTACCTTTGTACCGAAAAAGGCGTTGATGAGCAAGTCAGTGCCAGAAGTCCGCGCAACGTATGCCATAGTGGCAAGCATGTTCCAATTATTAAACACGAGCACTTCACGGTATCTATGCCAGCCGCGCACATACTGCAGGCGAATGGTTTCATGCCAATACTTATGAGCATAAAGGTGATAAACCGCAAACGTATTGACCGTTGTGAGGCCGTAAATCACAGCATATAAGCGCAAGGCATACGGCCCGTCGTAGAGAGAGAGGAGCAAGATACAGCCGAGGCGCACGAAACTGTTGGCTATGTCGAGCGCTGTAAGAAAACCAAAGCGCTCGTGGGCACTGAAGAGGCTTTGATAGGGACTGTTGACGATGCCGAGGCATGCAGTGGCAATAGAAATATGATATACGATAAGCGCATCATCCATTTTCCCGTCTGCAATATTCAGTTTATGTCCGATATACCATAATCCGAGGGTTTCTGCCAAGAGAACTACAATGAAAGCGAGAGCGATGTGCAGCAGCAGGCAGATGTTGAACGTGGCGTTGGGGTTACCCTCGGGGCTACCCATCTCGGTGTTCAGGAAGCGTGCTGTAGCTTTCGAGAGCGAACCGCTGATAAAGGTAAACATAGCCAACACACCACCTACCACGGTAAATAGCCCGAAATCCGACACACCGAGCACCTCGAGTACAAGGCGTGAGGTATAGAGGCCTATCACCGTCATAGTGAAAAGCCGCACATACATATAGACTGAATTTTTGGCGATGCGCCGGTTAGTAGTAGTCATGAAAGCAGGTTTAATCTTTATTATGGGGTCAAACTACGACTTCCAATATGAATTGCAGTTGCTGAATTGGTAGCCATAGCGGAAGTCCAGGTTAGAGGCATTGAGGATTACAGAGAGGTGCTTATATCGCTCGTTTGCCACATCCGATTCCAGTTTGGGGAGACGATTGCGAGCAAAAATTCCTGCCCGTATGATGAAGAGCGTCATGTCAGCATAAGATTTGATAATGTCAACATCGGCGAGGATTGACGCCGGAGGGCAGTCAATCAATACGAAGTCGTATTGCCCTCGCACCCTCGCAATAAGCTGCTCAAGGCGCTTACTTGAGAGGAGCTCCGTGGGGTTCGTTGGTATCGTGCCCACAGGCAAGATGTGGAGGTTAGGATATTCTTCCGACTGCACGATGAGCTCGCTAAAGTTGTCATGCTTTCCTCCGAGGTAGTCAGCAAGTCCTGCGGAGTGGGCGCCAAACGTGCGGGAGGTCGTGGCATGGCGCATATCCCCGTCAATGAGCAGCACGTTACGCTCTTTGATTGCCAAAGCAATGGCTACGTTGATGGAGATGAAGCTCTTGCCGGTACCGGAATCGTCAGAGGTGACAATATATACATTGTTTGCTTGCCCCTTGCCGGTACCAAACTCCAGGTTGGTGCGGATGATGCGAAAAGCTTCGTTGATGAGGTTTTGATTGCCTGGGTGTACCACAACCATGTCAGTTGACTCTTGCCGCTTGTTTTGGCGCGCGAACACAGCTAACCATCTCTGCCACCTTCCCTGCGGATGGAAGTGGAAGAAAGGTACTTCGCCGATAACAGGGAGTGCGGTCTTGTTCTCTATATCGTAACGATTGCGCACGGTAGTGTTTAGGCTTTCTTTCACAAAGAGCACTGTCACGGGCATCACAAGGGCTATGAGCACTGCTACGAAAATCACCATCCGCTTATTCGGCGAAGTGGGCTGGTCGCTGCCATGGGGCATGTCGATGAGCTGCGTGTTGAACGAGGTATAAGATTTTTGGATCTCGTTCTCCTCTTTCTTTTGCAGCAAATAGAGGTAGAGGCTTTCCTTTACCTTTTGTTCGCGTTCGACTGACAGGAGGTGCTTGGCCTGCTCGGGAGTGGAAGAGAGCTTGCTGCTTGCCGTGCCGTTGAAATCATGAAGAGATTGAAGTTGAATGTCAATAGTCTTGATTTGATTGGTGATGGTGGCAAATATATTCTTGCGCACGTCTTCCAGTTCTGCTTCTTGCTTGATGATAAGAGGGTTTTGTGTAGATGTGCCGTGGAGGTTGCTCTTGAGCTGTATGAGCATCGAGTTATACAGGTTGATTTGCGTTTCCGCCACCGCGTTGTTGATGCCTGAGTTAGTGGGCAACAATTGGTTGTGCATCGATTTATCACGAAGAATGTCGAGGATATACTCCGCCATCGCTTTCTGATTGGTAAGGCGCAATAATTCCGCATTGGATTGGCTTTGTTGTTGCAGGTAAATTTCGCTCACCTGCTCGATACTCGTGATATTATTGCGCATTTTGAAAACGGAGATACTGTCATCCACGTTCCCCAGTTCTTTTTCCAAGAGCGTAAGCCGTTCTTGAATAAAGTGTAATGCGTTGGTGGTAACAAGTTGCTTATCGGCCACCCATTGCTCGTTGTACACCTGCACTGCCATGTTCAGCACGCGCTCAGCAGTGACGGGTGAGAGATCTGTATACGTGATATTAATGATAGTAGACTTGTCGTTCTCAACCTTAGTTTTCAGTCTGCTGCGTACAGCTTCGGCTTTGCGTAGGGCTGCAGTGTCAGAGGTGCATTCGTTAGGGAAAAGGCGTCGGCATACTTCCGTGAGAACACGCAGTGAGGTGAGCTCGCGCTGCACGTTGGCCACATTGGTGCTCTGCTGCATGAGGCCGATGCTGTTGAATTCTTCATCCGACGTGATTTTCAACGCGCTCTTACCCATTTGTTCCTGCTTGACGAGCACAGTGGCCTTGCGGGTATAGAGGGGAGGTGTGACGATAAGGTAGCAAACAGCTATACCGAGGCAGAGGCAAAGCGAGAAGACGAACCAACGGCGGTGGGCGATACAGATGCGCCACAGGTCGGTAAGTGTCATGAAGTCTTCTGCACTGGACTGACGGTTATTTGGTGCGTTCATACGCTATGTTTTTTGACGAATATGGGGTGGATGATACTATTTAATCACCAACGATGTGATGGTGGTAAGGAGCGAGGCAATGGATATCCAAATAGCGGGTGTAGCAAAGGTGTTGCCCACCGATAGTGCCTCGCGCTTACGCTTGTTGTTGGGCGAAACATACACAAGGTCGTCTTGCTGAAGGTAATACGCTGGCGATGCCAAAAGGGTCTGCATGTTGGTCAAATCTACGTGATACACTTGGTTCACACCATCGACCTGACGACACACCATCACGTCTTCACGGCGACCATTGATTGTCAGATCGCCAGCACCTGCTATGGCATCAATGATGGTAAAGTGATCTTTGGTCACGTTGATGCGTCCAGCACGATTCACCTCACCGAGCACGTTTATTCCGATATTGAGGTACTCCACGGTAACGATGGGATTATCCACCAGTTTGCGGTCAGAGAGGCGATCCTGTATGTATTGGGCCAATTCTTTGCGGGTCATGCCTGCTACAGAGAGCTTGCCGAGCACTGGAAAATCAATGGTGCCTTGACTGTCTACTGTGTAGGCAATGGGCTGGTTGTTCGAATAGCTGCCACCAGCAGTAGTGACGGGAGCAACAGCCGAACCGAGTGTATGCGACAAGTTGCTGCGAACGGTCAGCGTGAACTGCTGGTCGAGCATGGGATTCTGGCTGTTTACCACGATGTTAATTTTATCTTCAGGACGCAGTCTGAATTGCTCCACGGCATTTACAGCCATGTTGTTGAGCGCGGCGGCATCTTGGAAATATGTAATATTCTTCGGCACCTGGCACCCAACTAACAGCATGACGGTTATTACGCAGAGGGCGGCACGATGAAATAATATTTTCAACATTTTGCTATGGTTTGTATCATGATTATCCGTTCTTAATCGGTAACCTTACTTTGCTCTATACAGAACATCGCTATTGACACAAAAAAAGCGTGGAACTCATTCTGTCATCAGTTCCACGAATCGAGGCCTTTGCATTGCCTTACTATATAGAACCGACAACGCGAAGTCCACGCCGAATATGTATATACTGCACCAATTAAATATACGCGTGCACACACGCATATACACTAGAAAGTGCAGGGTACAACATACCCCGTAAACATTCATCGTTGCTGAGTTCTGATATAGTAATCTGAAAGTTGCGAAGTTTCGATTCGTCAGAACAGAGCGCTTTATGAACGCTTTTACTATGTCTTGTAGGTTATCCTACTTGTCCCGCTTTAGGTTAAATGAGAGCGACACTTCCCTCCCACCCTCGGCGTGGACTCTCACGGTTTTACATCTCGTGAGCGATGCGACTCAGAATAGCCCACAAAGGAGGTGACATTCCAAAATCGACCGCAAAGTTACAAAGATTTTTTTATAAAACAAAAAAAAAGTAAAAAAAATCAAAAAAAAAGTAAAGTTATTATCTAATAACGCATATTTTCCCCGTGAAATAACTGCCCTTTGGCAAAGGAATGTGACTTTGTTTTGCGGGACAAGCGAAACAGCACTATCGGTAACTATCCGACATTATCCTGCAATAAACAGCCTTAAGCGGCATTATTCGTCACGGGCCAGACACAGTTTCTCCGTTTCACCTCCGTTCATTTTCCGTTCATTCTCCGTTCATTCTCCGTTCATTCTCCGTTCATTCTCCGTTCTACTCTCGTTCGATATTCGTTCTACATTCGTTTGTTCTCCGTTATTTCTCCGTTCCACAACGGAAACAAACGGAAAAAAACGGAGAGCAAACGACTCCGAAGCGAAGAAGAAGCGAAGAAGAAGCAAACTTGCGGCGAATTTACAGCGAACTTGCGGCGAACTAGCGGCGAATTTGCAGGCAGCATTAGGTGTCTTATAGGAGGTGGATTTTTCGCAAAGTCTGCATTAAGACTACATTAAGTCTGCAATAAGTATGCAACCGGTCTATCAAAACAGCGAGGATAAGCCCCACTCGGCTCGCCCAAAGAAGAGGGAGGCAACTACCTGTTTCTACAGAGGTTACCAGATGCGGGTGAAGCAGCACTTGAGGAAACGACAGAGATAGTCCTGCCAGTTGGCCCAAGTATGGCCGCCAGCAGACTCATAATAGAGATACTCGATATGATTCCGTTCGAGCCACTTGCGGTAGTCCTGGAGCTGGTCGTAGAGGAAATCATCTCTGCCGATGGCAATCCAATACATGGGCGGCATCTGTCCTAAATAACGCATGTCCTCCATCCAATGGGCATAGGCGGGTGAGCTATACGGCAGCTGCTCATCGAACCCAACCGTTCGATAGGGCGACTTGGGATCGGGCTTCGTCTTACCACCCACGAGATCGGTCGTCTCACGAGGCAGAATAACCGGCGAAAAAAGGCCGATATAATCAAACGAACTCATCAGATAATGGCTCACATGCATGGTATGAAATCCGCCCATCGAGAGGCCCGCAATCGCACGATGTTTCTCGCGCGAATCAATAAAATACTTACGCTCCACCTGGGTCATGAATTCCGGGAAATGCTCCTCCCAATACCCCGACATCTCATAGGCTTGCTCCTGCTCGCGCGTAAGTTTCTTCCAATGATGCTGCCCATCCTCTACCGAAAACGGTTGACCATCGGGCGTCACGTTGGGTGCAGCCATCAAGGCTCTGCGTTCCTCCAATGGGATACTGCCCAGGAAATTATCAGGCATCACGATAATCATCTCTGCAATCATATCCTCTCGATGGAGCGAATCCATCCAATGGAGCAGCCTACCGGAGGTGCTCCAATCGTTTTCAGAACCGAACATCCCATGCTGAAGATAGAGCACGGGGAAACCCCTGCGAGAGCCATCGTGAGCACGCTCGGCATAGTTATGCGGGAGATAAACAACACACGGCACTTCGAGGATGGTGTCGCGAACAAGAGTCCCCACTTTCGGGGCAGCAAAAGTAGTGTTGCAAACGTTTGCAAACACCAGCAAAACAGCTAATTTGGAAAGTATGCGCTTCATGATAGTTTGAATTTTTCTGCAAAGGTACAACAAATAATTGGAATGGCCAAATTTTCTGCAAAAAAGAACCTTACGAATCTGCGGATTTGTTTAAAAAAGCCTGCGCTGTACTCGATTTTTTTGACCGCATAAAACGCACTCTTCACCTGCCGAACTAAAATAAATCGTTTTTTTCTTGCGTATGTGCGGAAAAAAGCGTACCTTTGCAGCGATTTTGCATTCTTGCGAAATCAGCATGTATGAATATTCCTATTCATAAATGAATAAAACACATAAAATACAGCATAAACGCATATAATTCAACATAAATTACTAACTTTATAAATTTTTACCATTATGAATCCAACTCACATTGAGCATCTTGGTATCGCCGTAACCTCATTAGAGGAGGCAATGCCGTTTTTCGAGTTTTTGACGGGCCAAAAATGCTACTCCATTGAAGAAGTAGCCGACCAGAAAGTTAAGACCGCTTTCTTCAAAGTAGGCGAAGTAAAAATCGAGCTTCTTGAGGCTACGAGCCCCGAGTCGTCGATTGCCAAGTTCATTGAGAAGAACGGTGGCCGCGGCGGTGTTCACCACGTAGCTTTCAACGTAGAGAGCGTAGAAGAGGCCCTCAAAGAGGCTGAAGCAGCTGGCATCCAGCTCATCGATAAGTGCCCTCGTCCGGGTGCAGAGCATCTGATGATTGCTTTCCTCCATCCGAAATCCACCAAGGGTATCCTCACCGAACTCTGCGAACAACCTAAATAATTTTAATTGAAGAACAAGGTCAAGCTCAGCGTTTTGAGCTTGACTGTTCGTAACAGACTATAATATGGCAACAAATTCAGAAAAACTTCAGAAGCTCATCGAGAAGCGTGAGCAAGCTATGGCAGGCGGTGGTGCTGCAGCCGTAGAAAAACACCACGCCAAAGGCAGCTACACGGCTCGTGAGCGTATCAACAAACTGCTCGACGAAGGCAGCTTCGAAGAGGTGGACATGTTCCTCACTCACCGCTGCACCGACTTCGGAATGGAGAAGAAAGTGTTCTTGGGCGATGGCGTAGCTGTTGGTTCAGGTACGATTGACGGCCGTTTGGTCTTCGTGTTTGCGCAGGATGCTACCGTAATCGGCGGCTCGCTCTCTGAGACGATGGCTCAAAAGATCTGCCACGTGATGGACCTCGGTATGAAACTGGGTGCACCGATCATCGGTTTGAACGACTCGGGTGGCGCACGTATTCAGGAAGGTGCTTGCGCACTGGCAGGTTACGCAGAGATCTTCGAGCGTAATATCCTTGCATCGGGCGTTGTTCCGCAGATCTCCGTTATCTTCGGCCCCTGCGCCGGTGGTGCCGTTTACAGCCCTGCCCTCACAGACTTCATCATGATGACCGAGCAGAACTCCTATATGTTCATCACCGGTCCGAAGGTAGTGAAGTCGGTTACGGGTGAAGACGTAACGGTAGAGCAGCTCGGTGGCGCTAAGGTACATGCTACCAAGTCGGGCGTTACCCACTTCGTAGCTGCTACGGAAGACGAGGCATTGGCAGAGGTTCGCCGCCTGGTAAGCTTCATTCCGCAGAACAACATGGAAGAGGCTCCGCGCGTAGAATGCACCGACCCGATTGACCGCGTAGAAGACAGTTTGAACGACCTCGTACCCGCTGACCCCAACAAGCCTTACAACATGAAGGATATCATCAACCTGATTGTGGATAACGGCGACTTCATGGAGGTTCAGAAAGATTATGCAAAGAACATCATCTGCGGTTTCGCTCGCTTCAACGGCCGATCTACGGGTATCATCGCCAACCAACCGAGCTGGATTGCCGGCGTATTGGACTGCGATGCTTCTCGCAAAGCCGCTCGCTTCGTTCGTTTCTGCGATGCCTTCAATATTCAGATTCTTACGCTCGTTGACGTTCCGGGCTTCCTCTGCGGTACGGGTCAGGAGTATGCCGGCATCATCGACCATGGTGCTAAGCTGATGTTCGCCTTTGGCGAGGCTACCGTTCCTAAGGTAACCATAACGATTCGTAAGTCTTACGGCGGCAGCCATATCGTGATGTCGTGCAAGCAGCTTCGTGGCGACTACTGCTACAGCTGGCCGAATGCAGAGATTGCCGTAATGGGTGCATCGGGCGCAGTAGGTGTGCTCCACGCTAAAGCCATCAAGGCTATCGAGGATCCTGCAGAGCGCAAGGCCTTCATCGCTGAGAAAGAAGCAGAATACAAAGACAAGTTCGCGAGCCCATATCAGGCAGCTAACCGCGGCTATATTGATGACGTTATTGAACCGCGCAACACGCGCAAGCGCATCATCAAAGCCTTCGAGCAGCTCCAGACCAAGAAGCTCACCAACCCGCTCAAGAAGCACTGCAATATTCCTCTTTAACAGACAATCATTATGAATATCTTACTTGCAGTAACAGCTGATACATGGATCATTACCGGTCTTGGTTTTGGTATCGTGCTCGCGTTGCTCGTTTGCCTCATCTATATCCTCAAGTTCTTCGGCTTCGTAATGCAGAAGGCTACCGGAGGTTGCAAGAAAGAGGCAAAGGCAGCTCAGCCAGCGCGCGTAGAGCCGAAGACCAAGGTGTCGCCTGTGCCGACCGACGAAGGCACGATGGCGGCTATCGCCATGGCATTGAGCGAGGCAAGCGACGACGATAAGGTGGCTATCGCTATGGCGCTCCACCTCTATTATGGTCACGCTCACGACTTCGTTGACACCAACCTCACCATGACCGCTAAGCCGACCGCATGGAACAGCAAAGTATTCGGCATGAACAACGCCGGATTTTAATCATTCAAAAAATCGGCCAAACGGCCACAGTATAAAAACACAATTATGGCAAAAGAATTTTCTTTTAAGATCAACGGCGCTGAATATAAGTGCGCTGTAGAAGAGATTGAAGCAGGCCTCACCGAGGTAACTGTAAATGGCAAAAAATATACGGTAGAAACCGAGAAGCCGGTAGCTCCCGCACCTAAAGCAGCTCCTAAAGCAGCACCCGCTGCCGCTGCTCCCGCACCTGCTGCCCCTAAGGCTGCCGCTCCCGCTGCTCCTAAGGCTGCTGCCGCTGCTGGCGCTCAGGTTAAGAGCCCGCTGCCCGGTTCGGTAGTGAAGGTTTGCGTTAACGAAGGTCAAGACGTGAAGAAGGGCGACACCCTCCTCATTCTCGAGTCCATGAAGATGGAGAACCCGATTCTTGCAGAGCAGGATGGTAAGGTAGCTCAGGTAGCTGTAGCTGCCGGTCAGACCGTAATGCAGGACGACCTGCTCGTAGTACTCGCATAATTTTCATAAACACATTATGGATATTATCAATTTCTTCCAAGGCATGGGTTTCATGCAGATAGACTGGCAGCAGGCAGTGATGCTCCTCCTGAGCTTCTTCCTGCTCTGGCTGGCTATCCACAAGAAATATGAGCCGCTACTGCTCCTCCCCATCGCATTCGGAATGCTCTTGACCAATCTGCCGGGTGCGGGCATGTTCCACAGCGAGTTGTGGACGGCTTTCCTCGATGAGAGTTCGCCCGCTTACCACTCATACGGCGCCATCATGAAGGAGGGCGGCCTCTTGGATGTGCTCTATATCGGCGTTAAGGCAGGCGTTTACCCCTGCTTGATCTTCATCGGTGTAGGTGCCATGACGGATTTCGGTCCGCTCATTTCCAACCCCAAGAGCCTCATCCTCGGTGCGGCTGCTCAGATTGGTATCTTCGTGACGTTCCTTTGCGCAAGCTTTATGGGCTTTACGCCTGCTGAAGCCGGTTCAATCGGTATCATCGGTGGTGCTGACGGTCCTACCTCGATTTTCCTCACCTCTAAGTTGGCTCCGCATTTGCTGGGCCCGATTGCTATCGCTGCTTATTCGTATATGGCCCTCGTACCGGTTATTCAGCCGCCTATCATGCGTGCCCTCACCACCAAGAAAGAGCGCGCTATCAAGATGGGGCAGCTCCGTCCGGTATCTAAGACTGAGAAGATCGTGTTCCCGGTAATCATCACGGCTGTGGTAGCGCTCATCCTCCCGGATGCCGCTCCGCTGATTGGCTGCTTGATGCTCGGTAACCTGATGAAAGAGTGCGGCGTTGTAGATCGTCTGTCGAAGACCGCTCAAAACGAGCTGATGAATATCGTTGTGATCTTCCTCGGCTTATCAGTAGGCGCAACGGCAACCGGTGCATCGTTCCTCAACGTTAAGACCATCATGATCCTCGCCATGGGTATCGTTGCCTTTGGTTTGGGTAGTGCAGGTGGCGTTTTGCTCGCTAAATTCATGAACCTCTTCCTCAAAGAGAAGATCAACCCGCTGATTGGTTCGGCTGGCGTATCGGCAGTGCCGATGGCTGCTCGCGTATCGCAGACAGTTGGTCAGGAAGAGAACCCGAGCAACTTCCTCCTCATGCACGCTATGGGTCCGAACGTAGCTGGCGTAATCGGCTCGGCTGTAGCTGCCGGCGTACTCCTTACGATGCTCGGATAAGAGGAATTGGCTATTATGGCCGAACAGATAAAAGTCCTCGGCATGCGGCCGGGGACTTTTTCTTCCTTACTGCCCTAAGGAGGGGTGGCAAGTTCCTCATTTACGAAAAACCATCGCTCTTGTATCTCTCCCACCGTTGCGAAAAACCATCGCTCTTAGCATAAACCTCTGCACTGAGGGTAAACATTTACACTTCATTGTCATTTCCATATTCAACTATGCGCATTCGTCACACCTTATATATTATTATAGTAGGCACCATCATGCTTTCCTGCAAAAACCATACGAATACCGTAATCCACGACGGTTATACAACTGTGGAACAAACGCAAGGTCCTACTTTGGGCTACTCCCCCGAATCGGGCATCAGTCTCATTGAGCAAGACGGGCTGCTCTTTAAGGATTTAGACCGCGATGGCGTCATCTCGCCTTATGAGGATTGGCGCTTGGGTGCAGACCAACGCGCAGCCGATTTGGCTACTCGACTCAGTATCGAAGAGATTGCCGGTTTGATGCTTTACAGCTTGCACCAACCCATTCTATCAGAAGAGTTGACCGACGAACAACGACATTTCCTCATCGAAGACAACCTGCGGCATGTGTTGGTAACTACGGTAGCCTCCAAGCGGATAGCCGCTCGCTGGAGCAATAAGGTGCAGGCCCTCTGCGAGGGTATCGGTCATGGTATTCCTGCCAACAACTCCTCCGACCCGCGTCATATAGCCGTCTCCGATGGCGAATACAATGCGGGTGCAGGTGGCGAGATCAGCTATTGGCCCAACGAAATCGGCATGGGTGCCACCTTTGATATCGCGCTGGTTCGCCGATTTGGCGAGATAGCCTCTGCCGAATACCGTGCGCTCGGTATCACGACTGCGCTCTCCCCGCAAGTAGATATAGCTACCGACCCTCGTTGGCGTCGATTCTACGGCACGTATTCCGAAGACCCGGCCCTCAACACGGCCATCGCCGAAGCATACTGCGATGCGTTTCAGACTACCCCCGGCGAGAAGGATGGCTGGGGACGCGAATCGGTGAATGCAATGGTGAAGCATTGGCCGGGAGGCGGCAGCGGCGAAGGAGGTAGAGATGCGCATTTCTGCTTTGGTAAGTATGCCGTTTATCCCGGTGGCGCCTTCGCGCAACACCTGAAGCCGTTTACGGAGGGTGCTTTCCGCTTGACAGGTCCTACTAAAACAGCTTCAGCCGTGATGCCCTATTACACCATCAGTCATGGCATTGACCCTTCCGGCGAAGAGAAAGGAAATAACTTCAGCCGATATATCATCAGCGACTTACTGAGGGGGCAATATGCCTACGATGGCGTGGTGTGCACCGATTGGGCAGTCACACATGATAATCCCGCAGTGGGGCTCCACAGCGGCAAGCCATGGGGCGTAGAGACGCTCACTCCGGCTGAGCGCCATTATGAGGCTTTACGCGCTGGAGTCGATCAGTTTGGCGGCAACAACGAGAAGCAACCCATACTCGATGCCTACCAGATGTGGGTAGAAGCGGAAGGCGAAGAGGCAGCGCGCAAGCGCTTTGAATTATCGGCTAAACGACTGCTGCTCAATATCTTCCGCTGCGGACTCTTCGAGAATCCGTATGTGGATCCCGACTATGCAGAAACGTTTGTTGGCAATGCGCAGTTTTGCAAAGAAGGGTATGCGGCACAGCTCAAGAGCATCGTGATGCTCAAGAATGCAGGCAATGTGATTCGTCCGGCTGCAGAGGGTGCCAAGCCCAAAGTATATGTGCCGGAGCGCCATTTCCCGGGCGTTCGTCAGTTCTTCGGTGGATGGGCAGAAGAGAAATGGGCAGTGCCTGTAGAGCGCAGGCTATTGGAGAAATATTTTGAGGTAGTAGCATCTCCAGAAGAGGCTGACATGGCCCTCTGCTTTATCCATTCTCCTCAAGCTGACTTCGGTTACAGCATCGAAGACGCCGAGCAGGGCGGCAATGGGTATATGCCCATCACGCTCCAATACGAGGATTATACGGCTGCTTCTGCTCGCGAACACAGTATAGCAGGCGGCGACCCCAAAGAGGCATCGGCCGACCGCGGTTATAAGGGCAAGACGGTGAGCACCTACAACCGCGACGATATGCTCATGGTGCAGCAGATGCGTCAGCGGATGGGCAGCAAACCCGTAATCACGATAGTGGAGACGGAGCGCCCGTTTGTAGCTGCTGAGATAGAGCCCTATACCGATGTGCTCCTAATCACGTTCAGCGTCAGCAATCAGGCCGTATTGGATATCATCACCGGCAAAGCAGAGCCTCAGGGCTTGCTGCCGATGACCATGCCGCGAGACATGCAGACCGTAGAAGCGCAATGCGAAGACCTGCCCCACGATATGGTGCCCTATGTAGATGCAGCCGGCAACAGCTATACCTTCGCTTTCGGACTCGATTGGAAAGGACGTATAAGCGACCATCGTACGGAGCGTTTCCCCTACCAACCGGCTGAAGATATGCACTAATCAGCGGAGGGTAACCACAATAATCGATTATTAGCGTTTTTTTACCCACCACAAATGAAGATATCGTTTCACACATTAGGATGCAAACTCAATTTCGCCGAGACGTCGGCTATTGGTAAGCAACTCCTCGAACGCGGGCATCAGCGCGCGAAGAAAGGAGAGGCTGCTGATGTGTGCATTCTCAACACCTGTTCGGTAACCGATGTAGCTGATCAGAAAGGGCGTCAAGCTATTCGCCGTTTGCATCGCGAAAATCCGGATGCTACGCTAATCGTAACGGGTTGTTATGCGCAACTCCGTCCGGAAGAAGTGGCGTCGATAGCGGGGGTGGATTACGTAGTGGGGGCCAACGACAAGCACCTCATTCCCGGCATTGTAGCAGCAATAGAATCCTTGGCTGACGATGCCCCCCACCCTTGCGAGATTGCCGTTACGGACTTGGCGCAACCCAACGGACGACTCTCCGAAGAAGGACTCGCTTTTCATCCCTATTATTCGCGCGACGACCGCACCCGCTGTTTCCTCAAAGTGCAAGACGGCTGCGACTACTACTGCACGTACTGCACCATCCCCATGGCGCGAGGTAAGAGCCGCTGCGGCAGCATCGAGAGCACGGTGAAGATGGCGCAACAAGCAATCGATGAAGGGGCGAAAGAGATCGTGCTGACGGGCGTCAATATCGGCGATTTCGGGCGCTCCACCGGCGAGACATTCATCGACCTGCTCCGGGCGCTCGACAGGGTTACGGGCGAGGTGCGCTACCGCATCTCTTCGTGCGAGCCCAACCTGCTGTCTGACGATGTGATTGAGTTCGTAAAACACAGTCGCCATTTCGCCCCCCATTTCCATATCCCTCTCCAGAGCGGAAGCAACGAGATGCTGAAAATCATGCACCGGCGCTACGATCGCGAGCTCTTTGCCGAACGCGTAGCGCATATCCGCAGGGTGATGCCGAATGCGTTTATTGGTGTGGATTGCATGGTGGGCGTTCGAGGCGAGACAGAGGCGATGTTTGAAGACTACAGGCAGTTTATCGCTGCGCTCGATGTGCAGCAATTGCATGTATTTCCTTATTCAGAGCGCGCGCATACGCGTATGGTGGAGATGGATTTGCCGCGCGTGACACCGCAAGAGCAGAAACGCCGGGTGGAGGTGCTCATGCAACTATCTGAGCAGAAACTGCGAGCATTCTACGAGCGCCATCGTGGGGAACAAGCGGTAGTGCTCTGGGAGTCCGGCCGCGAGAAAGATGAAGAGGGCAACCGACTCATGGCCGGGTGGACAGAGAATTATATCCGCGTATCAGCCCCATTTGACAAACAGAAAATCAACACCTTCTGCCATATCACTATCTGACGCTCAGCGAGTACGGCAACAAGGATGTACGCAATAAGGAGTTTACGCAATAAGGAGTTTACGCAATAAGGAACGATGCTCCTTTATTCTCCACATAAATCATAGCAATATTCATTGAGTGAGTGGGATTTTTCGCCCACCTATAGCATTTTATATTCATGGATCCATTTACTATTACTTCTTCAATTGCGGGCATCTGTATGGCCGTTTGCCAAGTTCCGCAAGCTGTTCGCATCATCCGAACGCACGACACAAGCAGCATATCCCTTACGATGCAGGTCATCCTTACGGCGGGTATTCTGTTTTGGTTCGTTTCGGGCATTATCCTCTCCGTGAGGAATTTTTGGGAAGGTGTACCTATGTGGTTGAGCAACGGATTCTGCCTCATTTTCTGCCTGTATATCTTAATCATGTGCATTTATAACAAAACAAAATAACGATATGAATCAGAAAATCGTAAACGCACTTTACGTAGCAATTGTAAGCATTCTCGGTATTAGTCTGCTGATTGGTTTTGCCCAGGAAATTGGCTTGTTTGATTTGGGTTCTTGGTCGTGGATAGGCCATTGGGTTACCTCTCCGATTGCATTGGTTATTGGTTTGGTGTTTGCCCTCGTTTTTGGCAAAGCCTATCCGGATTTCAACAAGACCATGTCCAAGAAACTGCTCCAATATTCGGTGATTGGTTTGGGTTTTGGCATGAACGTATATAAGGCCGTGGAGTCGGGCGCCGAAGGAATGGCATTCACCATCATTTCGGTGTTTGGCACACTGCTGATTGGTTGGCTGATTGGCCGTAAGATGCTTAAGGTGGATGCTCAAACGAGTTACCTCATTTCGGCAGGTACAGCTATCTGCGGTGGCAGTGCCATCGCTGCCGTAGGCCCTGTGATCAAAGCCAAAGCAGAGTCGATGTCGGTTGCGCTTGGCGTAGTGTTTATCCTCAATGCCATCGGCCTCTTTATTTTCCCCTCCATAGGCGATGCTATCGGTATGACGATGAAGCAGTTTGGTATGTGGGCTGCTATTGCCATCCACGACACGTCATCGGTAGTAGGTGCCGGCGCAGCTTACGATGCGATGCATCCGGAGCTGATGGCAGCAGAGGGCGTAAGCGCACTCGAAGTGGCTACTACCATCAAACTTACCCGTGCACTTTGGATTGTAGTATTGGCGCTTATCACGCCTTTCCTTTTCCGCAAGAGCTTAGCCGCAGCTGATGGCGCCAAAGCCAAGCCTTGGTATAAAACCATCCCGATGTTTATTATTTGGTTCATCGTAGCCATATTGTTCAACACCTATATCTTGAGTAATGCCGCCCTTATTGGCGAGAGTGCTGCTCAGGTAGGTTCGATGATTGGCGGCGGCATCAATAAGCTCGCCAAGCACATGATTACACTCTCCCTCTTCTTTATCGGTGCATCGCTCACGCGTGAGACGCTCAAAGCAGTGGGCATTCGGCCGCTCATTCAAGGTGTACTGCTCTGGATCGTCATCTCCTGCTGCTCACTCGCGTATATCCTTATGGTTGGATAAACAGCCCCATAAGAAAACACAATAAGGAAGATAATATACTAAAACAGGCTCCTCCAATAGGGAGCCTGTTTTAGTATATTGATAGACTCCTACATGCAGCCATTCTTACAAAAAAATACGTTAATAATGCAAAACGATTACCATATACGATGAGCAACCTAAAAAAACGAAAGAAAAACAGATAATAATTTGGTTATTCCAATTATTTATAGTAACTTTGCAGTCGGTTTCAAAGAAACCATCCACATAGTGCATTCAGGTGTCTGGCTTCACGGCCAGACTTAATAGGGAATCAGGTGAGAATCCTGAACAGTCCCGCTGCTGTAAGTTTCTACCCACAGTTGCCCATTACGCCACTGACGAAATACGTTGGGAAGGCGGGTAGCCGAAACGAGTCAGAAGACCTGCCTGTTTGTATGTCATAGAACTCTCGAGGAAAGAGTAACGGACACAATGGCTGCCATCCCGCATGGGGTGTGTGGTGTTGCGCGTTTGGTTATCCATTTCTCTACGTTCTGAGAAGTGGATTTTTTGTGTGCTTAACAACAAATAAATAACCAAAACAAACAACAATGAAACGAATTTTTCTCTTTTTTATGCTCGTTATTGCCGCATTCGGTATGCGAGCTCAGAAGGCAGCTTATACGATAAGTCTGCCGGAAGCAGTATGGAATTTCGATGATTACGAAGGCACCAAACCATCAGTTAGTTCAAACTCGTATCTCGTTCCGCAAAATTGGATTGTAGGCAACGGTGGCAGTTCAAAAAACTCACCTGCATATTGCCCTTTTATCTATCCATACACAGGAGATGCCACCTCTTCGTATGGCTACGATGGTCGTCTTTGCATGCGTATGTATCACAATGCCTCCGCCAGCAGAACGGCCCCATTTGCAGTGCTCCCGCTCATCCGCGATGTGGACTACTCGCAACTGCAACTTACGTTTATGGGCAAAGGCGAACAAAGTAGTGGTTCATACACCTATTCAAACCGCCTTCGCATTGGGTATATCAATTCGCTGGCAGATACATTGAAAGCCAATTTCAACGCGGCTGTGGTAAACTTCCACGATGAAGTACTCCCTACAAGTGGTTATCAGCAATATACCATTTCGCTCTCGGGAATCCCAACAGGTGCGCGCATAGTGCTCTACGATAATGATTCTACTGTCAATAATTCCATTTTGCTCGACAATATCCGTATCGTCCAAAAACCCAATACCACTATTGAGCCGGAGCCTTCGTCTGCTCCCAAGGTTACTGTATATGCCTACTATCCTGATTTGATTGCGCTCTTCAAATGGGATGTACTCCTCTCCTCCAATGCAGGAACAACATTCGTTGCAGCCGATATCCTGGATTCTATCAACACCTACGATCCGAATACGACCATAGATGGCATCCCAAGTGGTTTTATCAACGAAATCACTGTAGTCGCCCCCGATGGCGTAACCTACGATGGCGCGACAGCTGAAGCTGCTTCAGAAAGTGGCATGGGATATTGGATGTATAATCTCAACGACCGATTGGCCCCATCGGGTATTGCGGGCCAAACTATCGTTGCCGGAGATGTAATTTTTTGGGAGTTTAAAACGGATTGGAGCAACATGGATGTCACGCAGTTGGCGAATGTGCCATCCAACGTTTATTCCGTAGATTTCGGTGTTGTCAATGCCGCTCCTATCCAGCACGATACGACCGCCATCAGCTGCGGAGCATTCACATGGGAGGGACAGACGTACACCCAATCGGGCGATTACAGCATCAACAAGCAAACAGCCAATGGCACGGAGCACTTAACCCTGCATTTGACAATCAATCAGTCCTATCATTTCGATGAATATCTTACGGCTTGCGATTCAATAGAATGGAAGGGAACAACCTACACCGAATCGGGCGATTACACCTTCAGCGATACGACTGTCAACGGCTGCGATTCTACTACTGTACTCCATCTGACGATTAATAAGAGCACTTATGAAGAACGTTCTGAAACGCATACCGATAGTCTTATTTGGAACGGACAAATCCTCAAAGAATCGGGAGATTACATCTTCAGCGATACGACCGTAAACGGCTGTGATTCTACCATTGTACTCCATCTGACCATAGAGCCAACCTCTGCACTGAGCAACACAACCCTTCAGGTTGCAGTATGGCCGAATCCTACCACGGAGGTTCTTCACTTACAGGCAGAGGGCGGAACAGAAATCTACATTTTCGACGCTACCGGTCAACTCGTTATTCGTCAAGTTTATGCAGATACCCTTAACGTGAGCACTTTGCCAAGCGGCATGTATCTCATCCGCTTACAGACAACTAACGGACAAACAGCCACCACGCCATTCATCAAGAAATAAAGCGTGCTTTAACACGAATCAGGCTCCCAATGGGGAGCCTGATTTTTTTGAATAATAAAGGAAATGAATAAGGAAATGTGGAGGAAACTACTTTCTAAACTTATCCCGTCAAACAACAAATGAAGCGAGTGAGTTAGTTCAATAGAAAGTTAGTCATGCGCTATTGAAGCGAGTGGGTTAAGTTCAATAGAAAGTTAGTCATGCGGTATTGGGGTTAGTGGTGCTCGTTCAGCAGAGAGATTGGTCATGCTTTCGGCAGAGCGAAATCAGCCAAATGAATTGGGCCAAGATAGCAGCAGAGCTGCCGATGCAGTAGCCGGCAATCGCCACCGTAAAACTGCCGCAAACCACGCCTATTCCCACACCGGCAAAGCGGCATACTGCCAGCAGAATCTCAAACACAAGTCCTAATTTCTGCTGCATGAAAATATCGGATAAGAAACAAGTGGAAGCCGTAAGCGCAGTCATCAACAGCCACGGGAGCATCCATCGAATCATGTGTCCGGAAGCCATCCATTCTGCCCCCAGCAGCCAAGATGTTAACCACGGAAGAATGAAGAAAAGTCCGGCAAAAAGGGGCACCAGCAGTATCAACGCATAGATGGAGAACAAACGAATGAGCGGCCACACCGCCCGATGCGTGTTTACTCTTTCAGCACAGTCTTGATACAGCACCTGATAGATGGCTTTCGTAATCATATTGATGGGCACAAAGCCGAGCAATATAGCCATGCTCCAAAGCCCCACATCATACGCACCAAAACATGGCGTAAGCACAAACACCGGCAATTGTGCAGCTACGATATTCACCACATCGCGCGGGAGGGTATAGATAGGAAAATTGCGATAGCGAGCCGCCACCTTACGAATACCCTGCGAATGAAACGACTCTCCAAAGATTTTTAAGTGTTTTTTGAAGGCTAAAGAAATGGAAACGAAGCATGCCAAAACGGGCGCAAACACTACCGCATAAATCATGCCACCGAAAACGTGTCCATAGCCTAAACCCAATTTTCCTCCCGCTGAGAGCACACTCTGCACATACTGATAACCACTGATTCGGCTGAAGGCTTTGCGGCGAATATACCAATAATTGAGCATATTCCATAGCCCCAAAGCAAACACCATCAAGGGCATCAGCGGATAGAATCGCGCCAATTCCGGGCTCTTAAACAGGGCAGCAATCGGTTCTCTGAACAAGACCGACACAGCAACTACAATCGTGCTCAGCGCGAGCAAACGAAAGCATAACCGCATCACGTTTTGCGCATCTTGCTCATTATCCGGCAGCACAATCGCATAATGATACTCTATCGTAGTGAGCATCACCAGCACATTACCAATCTGCAAAAAAAGCGTCAGCAGTCCAAAATCGTCAGGCGAATACAGCCGCGTCAAAAGCGGATACACCAATAGCCCTATCAGCTGTGCCACCACGCTTGCCGACAACAGATTGCCGGCATTGCGAATCAGCTCAGAGCGGAATATGTAAGAAAACGAACGCAATGAAGGATTGCTAAGATTATTGCGGATTGGTTTTATTAACGAATGGCTTCTCTAAATTGGGAAAACATTAGAGGAGGGTTCTAATAATTCCCATATTCGAAGAGATAATGATTCATTGTGGGTAAACGTATTATAGCGAATTTGCGAACCCACCTTAATTATATCCATAAGCATCCACTTCAACGTAGAACTGCGCGACTGACTCTGCGTTTGGAGCGGTGTTTTTGGAAATATACGGATCGAGGTCAAAATCAATCGTGATTACGCCCATATCGCTGGGCAGATGTCGAATCGTCCAATAGTGCACATTGCAAGGCTGCCCCGGTCCCCAGCCGCAGCGATCATACTTATAGGTGCCGGCTTGCTTATAGTTATCGGAATTTTCCTCGAAGAGATAACCCGTTTTCGCAAGCGTATCGCCATTGAACACAAAGCGATATTCGTTGTAATCAAACTCTGCCACATTAATGGGCTTGTAGCCTTGTCTGGTGGGGAAAGTGCCATTGCCCACTGTGAGCGCATCCTGCCCATGACCGGTGAAGCAAGAACGAATCACGATATTCTTCGTTCCACTCGGCACATGAATCACGCGTTTGCCCAAACGGGTAGAATCTTCAATCGAATGGTCTTCCACACCATACGCCCAAGAGCGATAACCGGTGTTGCCATTGACTGTGGAGTCATAAATCTTCTGATGCCAAGCGGGCTTCCCATTCGGATTCTTACCGCTGAAATAGCATAGCGAGAGCGCGCAAGCATGTGCCCGCTTCTCGGTAGCATCCCATCCGCAGTAGAAAATGCAGAACTCGGTTTCGCCTTCCAAGAGGGGCAGAAGCGGGGTTACGTCGAGGTAAAACACCTTCTGCCAGTCGGACTTAAACGAGCCACCATAAGGCGTGATGCAGCGCGAGAGCTCGTACCATTCGCCTGTGGCCTTATCCTTCACCTTTATCATCGTAGTCATATCCCACTCTGCCGGACCGTTGTTCCATCCGCACATCGTGTAGCGCAAATAGCATTGTCCGAACTTGCTCACATCGCTCGGGAGAGCGAGCGTGAATGTAGAATCTTCTTCAAGGCTCCATCCGAAGAAATGCAAGCGCATCGTATCAGAATCCACGCACACAGCCTTCGTAATATCCAGCTCGGTTTCAAAATCCACTTGCGTCATCCAGCCGCGGTCATCATCGAGCGTTACTGTCATTTCGGCGTTGCGTTCGGGGTCACAAGCAAGCAGAAGAAAGGGTAAAAGGAGAAGGAAAAGTTTTTTCATAAAACGTTGATTTATACGGATTTCTGTTCTTTATATGCTCGTAATGCACGTGCCAATTGATCAGGGCAGGATGTTCCCTTGTAGCCACATTGGATTCCGCTCAATTTGCGGATTACCTCATCAACATGTTGCCCTTTTACGAGCGTAGAAATACCCGTGAGATTTCCCTGACAACCGCCAAGGAAACTCACTTCATCTATCACGTCCTGCTCGTTGATATCCAACTCAATCAGCTGCGAACAGGTTCCGCGGGTTCGGTATTGGAAATGCATAAGCAAACTCAAATTTAATTCATGCGAATACGAATAAAGCCGCGATATAAAGTTATTCTAAAATAGCCTTTGCCAATGCTTCGAGTTGGTCGATATCGGCATCATGAAGCGAACTCTTGATGCTCACTACCGGTTCTACAATCTCCACATCCTTCATCGTAGAGATAATCTCGCGCATCTTTCTCGCAGCAACGGGAGCCCAGGTGCCGTTTTCGAGCAAGCCCACTCTACGGTTGCGATAGCCCTTGAGCTGCAGTTTCCAGAGGAACGTATGCATCGGAGGGAATATATCGCCATCATAGGTAGCGCAGCAGCACACCATTCGTCCCATTCTAAACGCATCCTCAATCACTTCGGCCATATCATCTCTGCAGAGATCAGCTACGGCCACCTTTTCTACTCCGCGTGCGCGAAGCATCTCAGCCAGCAGATTGGCAGCCGCAGCCGTATTGCCGTGGATGGAAGCGTGAGCCACAAGTACGCCATTCGTTTCCACATCATACGCGCTCCAGATAGTATAAAGACGCATCGCCTCTTCAAGTTTCTCGCCTTCCAAGACCGGACCATGAAGCGGGCAGATCGTATCCACCTCCAATTCTTTCACTTTATCGAGCGCCTTCTGCACCTGTACGCCATACTTACCGCAGATATTGAAATAATAACGGCGAGCCTCACAAGCCCAATCATCGGGGTCGGCATCATACACGCCAAACTTACCAAAACCATCAGCCGAGAACAGCGTTTTCACTTCCTTCACGTAAGTCATCATCACTTCCGGCCAATGCACAAACGGCGCAGCAATAAAACAGAGCGTCAGCCCACCGAGGTCAAGCTCGTCACCATCATGAATAGCGCGCGTGCCCTCCATCGAGATGCCTTCGTTGAATTGCTGCATGAAAAGAAGGGCTTTGTCCGATGCCAAAATCTCCGTTTGCGGATACGCCTCACGGAAAGCGCGAATCGAACCGCTATGATCCGGCTCCATATGCTGCACAATCAGATAATCGGGCTTGCGACCTTCCAGCGCAGCTGCCAGTTTCTCTAACCATTCGTCGGTCTTACGCGGGTCAACAGAATCCATTATTGCAATCTTCTCTCCAGCCAGCAGATAACTGTTGTAGCACATGCCTTCCGGCAGTTCATACTGACTTTCAAAGAGGTCCAGTTCGGCATCATCACAACCGATATACGTTACGGGTTTCATACTGAATATATATTTGAATAAATTAATATTGAACTTGGCTGCAAAGATACTAAAAAATATCCAATCACGCAAAAAAAACAGTAATTTTTATAGATTTTTATGCGCAATTTTGCATAATCCACTTTTTTTACGTAATTTTGCAAACAAATGAACACAAATGTCCATACTCTCGAGGTGTCAGACAAGGGTCAACGCCCTGTCCGATTCACGTATCCTTTCAATTACCTTCCCCACCCTTGGGCGGAAGAAGCGGCAGAAGAAGTGATGCGTGAGGTAAGAGCGTATCAGCTCTCCAATCCGCAATCGGAGCTGTTCAGGCAGGGTAAAATGTTCGGTGTTTTGGTGGTAGAAGCGCCCGATGGCAGCATCGGCTATCTCCGCGCTTTTTCTGCTATGCTTGATGGCTCGTATCACCACGAGGGCTTCGTTCCGCCCGTGGTGGATATCAGTCGGCCTGACGGCTTTTTCAAGCAGGAAGAGGCTCAGATAAGCGCCATCAACAAGCGTCTGAAAGAGGTAGAAGGCAGTCAGGTGGAGGAGTTGAAAAACGAACGGAAACAACGCAGTCAAGCCCTCCAGCGGTGGATGTTCAGCCAATACAAAATGCGCAACGCACAAGGGCAAACACGCGACCTTCTCGATATTTTCAAAAACGAGAAACCCATCCTTTCAGAAGAAGAATATTACGGCAAACGCGCAATCAAATCGGCAGACCATCCCAATATGCCACCTTCAGGAGCCGGAGAATGTTGCGCACCCAAACTGCTGCAATTTGCATTTGCCAACAACCTCCGGCCGCTTTGCATGGCCGAGTTCTGGATGGGCGCATCCCCACAGAGCGAAATCCGCAAAGAGGGGCAATTCTACCCGGCTTGTCAGAGCAAATGCAAGCCCATCTTGCGCCACATGTTAGACGGCATTCCATCAGACGATGACCCGGCTCGCAAAAGCAACGAAGCGTTGGCCACACAAACGCAAATTCTATACGAAGACGCGTATATGCTGGCCGTGAACAAACCCGCAGGGCTGCTTACCGTACGCGGCACAAACGGCGATTACAGCTTACTCGATTGGCTGCATAACCCTGATTATCGGCCCGTTCATCGCCTCGATATGGACACCAGCGGCATCGTGCTCATTGCCAAAACTTCCGACGCGTATATCCGTTTGCAACAACTTTTTCTGCGCCGGGATATTACGAAGCGCTATGAAGCAGTACTCGAGCAGAACACGTACTTTGCACGACCATTTGTGTACGATGAACGTACGATGAACGTGCAATCAACGATGGAAGAGAGGCCGCCAATGAGCGGACAAATAGCCCTTCCGCTCAGCCGTGATCCCTTCGATAGGCCTCGACAACGAGTGGATGTTCAGCATGGCAAAACGGCCATCACAGACTACCGCATTCGGGAGATTAGAGCAGACGGCACGATTTTTGTAGATTTCTTTCCGCGTACGGGTCGCACGCATCAGTTGCGCGTACATGCAGCTCATCCACAGGGACTCGATTCGCCCATTCTCGGCGACCGACTCTACGGAGACGGAAGAAAAGCGGCAAGGCTGATGCTCCATGCTGCCGAGCTGCAGTTTGTCCATCCGTTTACCAATCAACCCATTACTATTCATTGTCCATCTAATTTCTGATTATCCCATGCTTTTTCTTCAGGCAGATCTCACTACCCCTCCCGTCATCAACCCCGACTCGCTTCAGCAACGCACGCAGATGATGATCGAGCAAGCCATCACCAACCCCGAAACGTTTTGGCATGACCTCATTCAGCAGGCTATCCATTTCGGAATCAAAGTGCTGGCCGCCATCATCATTTACTTGATTGGCGCGTGGATTATTAGGAGGGTAAAGAACCTCCTCGCGAAAATCTTCATGCGTCGCCATACTGAACGCACGTTAGCTTCGTTCGTTACCTCGCTCGTGAGCA
This sequence comes from uncultured Bacteroidales bacterium, assembly GCA_946059305.1. GTDB lineage: Bacteria > Bacteroidota > Bacteroidia > Bacteroidales > Paludibacteraceae > Colicola. The sequence goes on from CAMGMU010000007.1 coordinate 41,748, forward strand.
TCATGATGACCATCATCCTCATCGTGATTACCGTAAGCACTCTCGGCATTGACACCACCTCGCTCGCGGCACTTCTCGCGGCCGGAGGTATGGCTATCGGTATGGCATTGTCTGGCACCGTGCAGAATTTCGCAGGCGGCATCATGCTGCTCGTTTTCAAGCCCTTCAAAGCAGGCGATTTCATTGAGGCACAAGGATATACAGGCACGGTTATGGCCGTTTCTATCGTTTCTACGAAAATCCTCACCACCGACAACCGCGTGATTATCCTGCCCAACGGCACCCTATCTAACGGCACCATCAATAACTTCTCCGCCCAACCGCTCCGGCGAGTGGATATCAACGTGTCGGTAGCTTACGGCTCTGACGCCGACGCCTGCATTGCCCTCCTCCTCTCGATGATGAAAGAGGATAAACGCGTACTCTCATCGGCCGACAAACGACCCGTATCAACGAGCTCATCAGCGGTTAACCTGCAAGGCATCCCCATACCGGACCCCTTCTGCGGACTATCTTCGCTTAATAGCAACGACATCACGTTCGTAACGCGTTGTTGGGTACGAGTAGAAGACTATTGGGACGTATATTTTGATCTGCAGAAACGCTTCTACACCGAGCTGCCGCAACACGGCTTCGACTTCGCATATCCGCACATGGACGTAAATATCATCAGCCAACCTCAAGCATGATTAACCATAGCGCCCTATATCATTGGTACGAATCCTCCAAGCGCGAGTTGCCTTGGCGCGACACCACCAACGCCTACCGCATCTGGCTCTCAGAGATCATCCTCCAGCAAACGAGGGTGCAGCAGGGCATGGACTATTGGTGGCGGTTCGTAGAGCGCTTCCCACAAGTGGAAGACTTAGCCAACGCCACCGAAGATGAAGTTATGCTCCTTTGGCAAGGCCTCGGATACTACTCCCGCGCCCGCAACCTCCACAAAGCCGCCAAGCTGATTGTCAGCAATGGTTGGGCACCCTTCCCTACCCGTTTTGAGGATGTGATTCAACTGCCGGGAGTAGGCGAATACACCGCTGGAGCCATCATGTCGTTTGCTTACAACGCCCCTTATCCGGCGGCCGATGGCAATGTGTATCGGGTGCTATCCCGACTCATGGATTGCGACGAGCCGTTCGACACGACCGCTGGCAAAAAGCGTTTCCGCCAATACGCGTGGGAGTTGCTCGATCGCGAGCAACCACGTTTGCACAACTCCGCCATCATGGAGCTCGGGGCGCTCTTCTGCACCCCCGGTCAGCCCGACTGCCCGCATTGCCCACTCTCCGGCAACTGCCGAGCCTACGCGAGCGGCACCGTCTGTCTCCTGCCCGTAAGAAAGCCGCGTACACCACTCAAAGATCGGTATCTACATTACACCATCTACCTCAATCCAGACGGTTTCACCCTCCTCCACCAGCGGAAAGAGAAAGATATCTGGCACCATCTATGGGAGTTTCCGCTCGCGGAATGTGCATCATCCGAAGAGCTCGGACGAGAAGATTTTCGGCACGTGCTCTCCCACCAGCGACTGCACGCAAGATTCGATATTTGCCGAGTAAACGACTTGCCAACCCTCCCCGATTGCAGCACTATCCCCTTCTCGAGCATACATGAGTATGCCCTTTCCAGACTCACGCTTCGATTCCTCGAATCAATAGAGCAACCACATTAGTAACCCTAAAATTCCACTATCATGAAACAAGAAGTTTATGACCTTATCCGTCAATTCAAGCAGTACGACGCATTTTGGGCTGTAGCAGAAAACGTAAAAGAAGATGCCGAATGCCAACGCATTTTCCAGCTTATTTTAGGCATTACCGATTTTGTTTGTGAGCTCGAAGGCGACCTCGAACAGATCAAACAGCAGGCCGACCAAGGTAATCCTTATATGGCTTACGCCTATGCACGCTACATGGATATTATCTCTCCTGACTCTAACTCCATTGATAATGCCTACGACTATTACACCCGTGCTCAAGAAGGCGGTGTGCCGGATGCGTACGCACGACTGGCTGCTATGTTTAGAGATGGCGACTTGGGCGAAGTCGACCTGCGCAAATATGAAGAGTTACTGAATGAGGGCATCGAACACGAGAGCTCGGCAGCGGCATACTTCATGCTTTTAGACATGGTGTATGGCAATAATAATGCGATAGTTGATCCTAAGAGAGCCTATGAGATGGCGGAGAACTTCACGAAAACGGGAGACTTCCACTATGGACGTTTTTACATCATTATGGGTAAGGCTGACGAGAAACTAGGTCGCTATGCCAATGCCTCCAACAACTTCGAGTTGGCTACACAATATGGTTTCGCAGAAGGCTATTATTGGCAAGCACTATCCGAATGCATGGATCCCAGAACAGGAGAGATAGTTGACAGAGACCGGTTTGGAGAGTTGATAGAGCTGGGCGAAGAAAATGGTTGCTCGAGCGCGAGTATAGCATACTTATGCATTCTTACAGAGGAGGAGTTTGAATCGTATTCCCAAGAGGATCAAGAGCAGCTGCATGAAGCGGTGGAATATGTCCTGAATACTGCGATTGAGAAAGGCAATGGCATGGCGGCTTATTTCTTAGGATTGAACTACGAAAGCGGTGGTTATGGGTTTGAAAAAGATGCTGAGAAGGCTTTTTCTTGCTATACTAAGGGAGCTATTTTGCATGATAACGACGCCAGCCGAGCGGCCGCACGAATGATACTCGAAGACCATACGGCACCTGAAGAATACAGCGAGGATTTCGGTTATGAATTGCTTTACAGAGCCCTTCAGCTCGGCAACGACTGCCTCAGAGATGTGATTGCGGCTTACTGCTCTGGGCACCTCACCGAGCATGCGGCTATGATAGAAAGTACGTATCTACCCATGTTTCATAAGCTGCCTAAAGAAGACGATAATGAAAGCTACGAATACGACGATGACGACGATGCGTACAACGACGATCACGAGTATCTCTACGATGGCGAGCAAGAAATAGGCGAAGACGATTGGAGCGCCCCTGCCAAAGAATAGGTTGGACCATCATATTTTGCATTCGCAAAAGGGATAACACCATCAGCATTCACAAACTTTTTGAGTGCTGAGAAATATCTCTCATAAAAATAATCACAAAAAATAGGCTTTTTTTACACCATTTTTGCATATTTCGATTATTTTTTGTACTTTTGCAAAAAATATTACGCATAATCATTTTTATTTTCAATAATGGAACCAAAAAACCAACCCAAAGGTAAGTCTGAGGCTCTCAAAGAAGCCTTGGAGAAACTTGAAAAATCCTATGGTAAGGGTATCGTAATGCGTTTGGGCGAAGACCATTTCGACGAGGTACCCGTAATCAGCACCGGCTCTATCGGCTTGAACGTTGCCCTCGGAGTAGGCGGTTATCCGCGCGGAAGAATCGTAGAAATCTTCGGTCCTGAATCATCAGGTAAGACCACCCTCGCTATTCATGCTATTGCAGAGGTGCAGAAGCAAGGTGGCATAGCTGCCATCATCGATGCTGAACATGCGTTTGACCGCTACTATGCCGAAGCGCTCGGGGTGGATGTTGACAACCTGCTTATCTCGCAGCCTGACTGTGGTGAACAAGCTCTCGAGATTGCCGACCAGCTTATCAGCAGTGCTGCTATCGACCTCGTTATCGTGGACTCTGTTGCGGCACTTACACCGAAAGCCGAACTCACGGGCGACATGGGCGACAACAAAGTGGGATTGCAAGCGAGACTCATGAGTCAAGCACTCCGTAAACTTACCGCAAGCATCAATAAGACCAATACATGCTGCATCTTCATCAACCAACTCCGAGAGAAAATCGGTGTGATGTTTGGCAGTCCGGAAACAACCACTGGAGGTAACGCACTCAAATTCTATTCATCCGTTAGACTCGATATTCGACGCTTCGGACAAATCAAAGATGGCGAAGACATAGTCGGCAACAACGTAAGAGTAAAAGTCATCAAAAACAAAGTGGCGCCTCCGTTTAAGAAAGCGGAGTTCGACATCATGTTTGGTGAAGGCATTTCCAAGACCGGCGAGATAGTGGATCTTGGCGTTGAATATGGCGTGATTAAGAAATCCGGTTCGTTCTTCTCATATGGTGACACCCGCTTGGGGCAGGGTCGAGAAAACGTGAAGGCCATGCTTTTGGAGAACCCCGACCTCATGGAAGAACTTGAAGAGAAGATTACCGAAGCCATCAAAACGGCTGAAAAAGAAGGCAGTAAACGTGCTAAAAAATAATTGAGTCCACGTATCAGATGACGCAAGTCAGTCTTATCTTATCGCCTGAGCAAGCGGCAAACAAGCAGTCTATTCAGAAGGCAGTAGCACGTCAGTTGCAGCTGCCTTCTGAGGCTGTATTGGCATGGCGCATCACCAAACGATCGGTGGATGCGCGCCAGCGAGACATAAAAATATTACTCACCATTCAGGTTTTTCTCTCGCCCGATGAGTCGCAACTGCCGCCGTATTCAGCACCCGTCTATCCCGATGTGAGCAAAGCACCAAGGCAAGTCATAATCATCGGAGCAGGGCCGGCTGGGCTCTTTGCTGCACTCACTCTCATCGAACACGGCATCCGACCCCTCATCATCGAACGAGGAAAACCCGTAAGCGAACGAAAAGTGGATATCGCTTGCATCAATAAAAACGAAGGCATCCACCCCGAGTCTAATTACTGCTTCGGCGAAGGCGGTGCCGGCACGTTCTCCGATGGCAAGCTCTTTAGCCGATCCAAGAAGAGGGGAAACATGCAGCGAGTTATGGAGATTTTCCATTATCACGGAGCCGATGATGCCATCCTCTATGAGGCACATGCCCATATCGGGTCAGACAAGTTACCCGGTGTCATTCGCCACATGCGCGAGACCATCCTCAATTCAGGAGGGGAAATCCATTTCGGAGAAAAACTCACGGCCCTTCATCACGAAGCCGACCGCATCATTGCCACTACCGAAAGCGAGCAAGGTCAGCACACCTACTCCCTTCCCCTCTCCGGCCTCCATCGGGGAGCCATCATCCTCGCCATCGGTCATTCGGCACACGACACCTACCGCATGCTCGCTTCATCGGGTATACGGCTCGAACCGAAAGGTTTCGCACTCGGCGTACGAATAGAGCACCCGCAACATCTGATAGACGACCTGATGTATCATCGCAGCCCCCTCCGCGCCAAAGGGCTGCTTCCTGCTGCCAATTACGCGCTCGTCACGCAAGTGAAAAATGCGTATGGGCAACGAGGAGCATACAGCTTCTGCATGTGCCCAGGTGGTCATATCGTGCCCGCAGGAAGCACCACGCATAGTGGCGTAGTAAATGGCATGTCGGCCTCACGACGCAACTCACCTTTCGCCAATTCAGGTATGGTTGTAGAACTCCATCCCGAGGATATGGTAGCGGATAAGAGCGCAGCCAACCATCCAGCAGAGAGCACAGCCAACCATCCAGCAGAGAGCACAGCCAACCATTTATCTGAGAGTACAATCATGGCCCTGCAATGCCTCGATTGGCAGGAAAAAGTAGAATTCAATAGTTGGAAAAATGGCGCTTATGCAGCCGGAAAACCGGATAGTGCCATTGCTCCCGCGCAACGCATGCGCGATTTTGTAGAAGGTCATCCTTCGCGCGATCTACCCTTATGCTCCTATCTTCCTGGGTGTATCCCATCCCGATTGGATCAGTGGCTACCGCAAGTAGTCAGCTTAGCGCTCCGGCAAGCCTTCCGCGACTTTGATAAGAAATACCCCGGCTTCCTCACTAACGATGCCATTATCTTAGGCGTAGAGAGCCGAAGCAGCAGTCCGGTACGTATCCCCCGCGACCCGCATACGATGCAGCATCCTGATTTTCCTGGCTTGTATCCAGCAGGCGAAGGAGCAGGATATGCCGGAGGCATCACCTCCTCTGCTCTCGATGGTATCAATGCCGCTAATCAAATAGCTGCTTTGTACTGAAAAAGGTTTACTCATTTACGGATATCGTTTCTTAATAATCGTACATTAACAAAATTTCTCGTTTCTGACCCCCTCTTCCCCCTAAGGGGGACGAGGGGGTCTTGGAACATTTGGAACGGCCCTTGGCCAAAGGACCGCGCTTTGGCGCTCTTGGAACCATTTGGAACTTTGGAACGGCCTTTGGCCAATGGACCGCGCTTTGGCGCTCTTGGAACGCCCGCAAGGTTTTTGCGGCCCTTGTATTGTTCATTGGCAGGAGATATTATCTCCGTTGCAAAGTTACTAATTACACCAGCCATAGGAGTTATGGCTGGCACTCGCTATCGAAGCCATATACGGATGGCTTCTTCATCTACTATCCCACTTTTGTGG
>CAMGMU010000008.1 GCA_946059305.1 uncultured Bacteroidales bacterium
TGACCACCTCTTGCATGCCATGCAAGCGCTCTACCAGATGAGCTAATGCCCCATTAAAAAATGGCCATAATTCCATTCCGGCTGCAAAGTTACGAAGAATTTTTGATATATGCAAATAAAATAATAAAATTTTTGCAAATTTCTCCAAATTATTTCGAGTACTGCCATTAGCGCTTCGCGCGTTCCAAGGGCGGATAATAGGACGGAGATATTATCTCCTACCAACAAACAATACAAGGGCCGCAAGAGCCTTGCGGGCCTGCGGGCATCACAAGCGCCAAGGAGCAGGCCAGAAGACTACGGCGTTCCATTAGCGCTTCGCGCGTTCCAGTAGTCGGAGGCGGCGGGTAATAGTGTCTACTTTTCAGGAAAAGACGTGTGCTTAGCTCTGTTGGGTGATGGTGCCTGAGCTGACCGTAAAGAGTGTGGCTGAGGGCGCATTGGCAATGAGCGAAGAGAGGTGCTGGCGATCGGTATCGGTGATGAAAATCTGCCCGAAGCGGTCAGAGGATGCCAACTGAAGGATGCGCTCTACGCGTTCGCTATCGAGCTTGTCGAAGATATCATCCAGCAGGAGGATAGGGTGCACCTGCGGAGAGGATAAGAAAATGGCTTGGGCGAGCTTGAGGGCGATGAGGTACGTTTTTTGTTGCCCTTGACTCCCCACTTGCTTGATGGGATAGCCATCGAGCATCATCTCCAGTTCGTCTTTATGAATGCCTTGCGACGTCCAACCGAGGATGATATCGCGGCCTCGGGTGCTACGTAACGAATCGGTAATGTCGCGATTCTGCAGTTGCGACACATAACGGAGCGTAACCGTCTCCGCATCGGTTCCGGCAATAGCTGTGTATATCTCCTGAAAAACGGGTATAAACGTTTCGAGAAAACGGTTGCGTTCTTGAAAAATTCGTAGGTCTAATGGCGCCATCTGCAGCTCCATCACCTCGAGCAGCGGTTCGGCATCGCGGAGTGCTGAATGCGAATCATCAGCCTCGCCTACCTGCTTGAGGAGAGCATTGCGCTGCTTGAGCAGTTCACCATAGCGATTGAGGTCCTCGAGATACGGACGATGGTATTGAGAGATGACACCATCTATGAATTTCCGTCTGGCTTCGCTTCCATCGAGAATAAGCTGTTGGTCGGCTGGTGAGACCATCACGAGCGGCAGCAAACCGATATGGTCGATAAGACGTTTGTAGTCTTTCTTACCCCTTCGCATCTGCTTTTTCTGACCCCGCTTGAGCCCACAACTGATTTGCTCGTTTTCTCCGCGAAGGAGGTATTCGCCTTGAATAAGGGCGGTAGGCTGATCGTGCATGATAGCCTGCGAATCGAGCGCAGTAAAGGCCGATTTGGTGAAACTTAAGTAATAAATGGCATCGAGCAGGTTGGTTTTTCCCTGTCCGTTGAGCCCTATGAAGCAGTTGAGTTTATCCGCAAACTGGAGGTCGGCTTCTGCGATATTCTTGAAATTGAGTATGTGGAGCGAACGTAAAATCACGAGAAGAGGAGATAACGTTGGGTTTGAAATAGTTACAGCACAGCGGGTAGCGATTCAGCATGATAGCGGTTGAGAGATGTGACGCAGATGGTGAATCGATACGGGTCAAAAGGTAGCATCACGGATGTAGCGGTGGTGATGCAGAAGATATAGTCGGGGTTATTGAAGTCTATTTCTGTGCCTTCCGGAAACGCATACACCACATATCTCGCAGCGCCTTCTGCGGGTTGCCAACTGAGTTGGTCGGTGCCAGAGGTGGTGTATTCGGTTTTGAGGGCAGTAGGTGGCAGAGCAGGATGTCCGCCTACTGATGGGAGCAAGGCGGGAGAGCGGTAGAGCGAGGTGCGGAGTGAGTCGCAGAGCCCCAATCGATTCTCGAGCAGGGTGTGGATGGGGAAGAACACGCTACCTTGGATTTCTGGGAGGGTGCGGTTCAAGCGAATCTGTCGGCAAATCTCGTTGGGCCTGTTCCATGCGGCTACCTTTGACGTACCTACACCGCTTACCGAATGACCGATATACAGATTCTGGCCATAGGTATATTGCGCCCACCAATGCGCGAGGATGGCATAGTCTGCCACTTTCTTACCAATCTCCCAATAGAGTTGGGGCACAACGTAATCGATCCAACCCTTTTCGAGCCAGAGGAGGATATCTGCATAGAGGTCATCATAGTTCTGCACACCCGCTTGTGTAGCCGATCCGCGCTTGGGGTCGCTGCTGCTGTTGCGCCATACGCCAAAGGGCGAGATGCCAAATTCCACCCATGGTTTGATGGTCTTGATGGTGTCGTGGAGTTCTTGAATCACCATATCCACGTTGTGGCGTCTCCAATCGTCTTTGTTGGTATATCCACGGGGGAACTTACGGAACGATTTCTCATCGGGGAAGTCCTCTCCTGCGATTCGATAGGGGTAGAAGTAGTCATCGAAATGGATGCCATCGATATCATAACGTCTGACCACATCTGCCACCACTCGGCAGAGATGTTGACGCGTTTGGTCGTAGCCAGGGTCAAAATAATATTGCTTGCCGTATTTCACGAACAGCTCCGGTTGGCTGCGATAGATATGCGAGGTGGCGAGTTGCGCAGGTGTGAATCCGTTGGTGACTCGGTAGGGGTTGAGCCACACATGTACATCGATGCATCGCTTATGTGCCTCGGTGCAGATGAAGGTGAGCGGGTCGTAGGGCGTTCCATCCGGGTTGCTGAGGTTGGTGCCGGCCGGCCATTCGCCTTGCTTACCGGTGAGCCAATGGCTCCATGGCTCCAGTTCAGAGCGATAGAGGGCGTCAGAAGTAGGGCGGATTTGGAAGATGACCATGTTCATGTTGAGCGCCTCAATGGAGTCAAGCAACTGCAAGAGTTCCTGACGCTGGAGGTCGGGATGTCCAACAGCTTCTCGGCTGGGCCAATCGATATTGGCTACGGTAGCTATCCATGCCGCACGCATCTCGCGTTTGGGAAGGATGGTTTGGCTGCTTTCGTCTGCCTGCATGGGGGCATTGTTAGCCGCAAAGAGCATTGCGCAATGGCCAATAAGAACGGCTGTGAGTAGGAGAATGTATCGTTTCATAATGCTTATTTTCCAGAGATAATTTTCTTTAGATCATTGAGTTTGCAGAGGGCCTCCACGGGGGTGAGGTTGTTGACATCGAGGTGTAGGAACTCATCGCGTATTTGTGAGAGCACAGGGTCATCGAGTTGGAAGATGGAAAGCTGTGTGGATTGTGCCCTCGGGTCGAATCGGGTGTTGGCCACTTTAGGCGCACCATCTTCCGTCCCTACGCCTCCTACATTTTGCGCTTCAAGTTGCTTGAGGATTACTTCTGCTCTATCTACGATGCGTTGGGGCATACCCGCCATCTTGGCTACATGGATGCCGAAAGAGTGCTCTGAACCACCGGGAAGGAGTTTGCGCAGGAAGATTACTTTCTTATTCACCTCTCTGACGGATACGTTGTAGTTGCGGATGCGCGGGAAGAGGGCCGCCATGTCGTTGAGCTCGTGGTAGTGGGTGGCAAAGAGCATCTTGGCGTGGGAGCGGTGTTCGTGGATATATTCCACAATGGACCATGCGATGGAGATGCCATCGTAGGTAGAGGTGCCGCGACCGAGCTCATCGAAGAGCACGAGCGAGCGTTGGCTGAGGTTGTTGAGGATAGCCGCTGCTTCGTTCATCTCTACCATAAACGTAGATTCGCCTACGGATATATTATCTGAAGCGCCCACTCGGGTGAAAATCTTATCCACGATGCCGATGCTGGCTGATTCGGCAGGTACGTATGAGCCTATCTGCGCGAGCAAAACGATGAGAGCCGTCTGCCTAAGCAACGCAGATTTACCCGCCATGTTCGGACCCGTGATGATGATTATCTGCTGTGGATCAGCTTCTTTAGGGGCGGTCTCTTTTGGGGTGTCGTCAGTTCCATTGGAGGTGTCACTAGGGCATTCGTTAGAAAGAAAAATATCATTTGGAACATACCGTTCGCCTGCAGGGAGGTTTTTCTCAATCACAGGATGCCGTCCACCATGGATATCGATGGTGAGCGAGTCGTTGACTTCGGGACACACGTATCGGTTCTCAACGGCTGCATCCGCAAAGGATAGGAGGCAGTCGAGTTGTGCAACAATGCTGGCGTTGAGTTGGATAGCCGGCACGTATTCGTTAGCTTCCGTGAGCAGTTCGAGGAAAATGCGGTTTTCGATAATCTGAATTTTTTCTTCAGCACCTACGATTTTTTCTTCATATTCCTTGAGTTCTTGGGTGATATATCGTTCTGCATTTACGAGCGTCTGCTTACGAATCCAAGTGCTGGGCACCATATCTTTATAGGTGTTACGAACTTCAAGATAATAGCCAAATACGTTGTTGAACCCAATCTTGAGAGAGGCGATGCCGGTGGTTTCAATCTCGCGCTGTTGCAGTTGGAGGAGGTATTGTTTGCCGTTGTTTTTGATATTGCGCAGATCATCAAGTTCGTCATCCACTCCTTGTCCAATCATATCGGGTCGACCTTGTACGGAGGGCGGATTGAGTGCCATCGTACGGCGAATACGTCCGCGGAGTTCGGAGCACAGTTTGATTTGTTTGCCAAGCCTGTTGAGGTATTCCGTTTCGGCATTTTCGGCTATCTCCTTGATGGGCACGAGGGCTTCAAGGGCGAAACTGAGTTGTAGCATCTCGCGGGGAGAGATGCGGCCTACTGATACTTTGGAGATGATGCGTTCGAGGTCGGCTATCGTACGAATTTGCTGGCGGATGAGGTCGCGCTCCTGAGGATGACGGAAGAAAAATTCCACCACTTCTTGTCGTTGACGAATGGGGCGTACGGCCTTGAGCGGGAGGGTTATCCAGCGTCGGAGCAATCGGGCGCCCATGGGCGAGGAGGTGCGGTCGATGATATCTACGAGCGAAGTGGCATCGGGATTGGCGGGATGCGGCAGGAGTTCGAGGTTGCGGAGAGAGAATTTGTCGAGCCACATGTATTTATCCTCTTCGATGCGGCTGAGCGCGGTGATATGTCCCGTTTGCAAGTGTTGGGTCATATCGAGATAATGGAGTACACCTCCGGCTGCTATGACGCCCAATGGCAGTTTATCTACACCAAATCCCTTCAGACTCGAGGTGGAAAATTGCTTGCAGAGCCGGTCGTGAGCCGCTTGCTCGGTGAGCATCCAGTCTTCGAGTTCGAAGGTGAAATATTTATTGCCATAGAGGCTCTCAAAATACGCTTTGGTTTGGCGCAGGAAGAGCACCTCTTTCGGCTGGAAATTATGCAGGAGTTTTTCGATATACGTCTCCGAGCCCTGTGCAATAAGGAACTCACCCGTAGAAATGTCGAGGAAACTGATACCTACAGCGTCTTCACCTCGTTTGGCAGCTTTGTTGAAATGTACGCAGCACACGAAATTATTCTCCTTATTAGGGATAGTGGTATCTGAGTATGACACACCCGGTGTAACGAGTTCGGTCACGCCTCGTTTTACCAGTTTCTTGGTGAGCTTGGGGTCTTCGAGCTGGTCGCAGATAGCTACTCGCATTCCTGCCCTTACCAGTTTAGGCAGATAGGTGTCGAGCGCATGGAAAGGGAATCCAGCCATGTCGATAGCTGAACTGGCGGTACCTACACTGCTGGATCGACGGGTGAGGGTGATGCCGAGAATCTTGGAAGCGCGTACAGCGTCTTCACAGTAGGTCTCGTAGAAGTCACCACAGCGGAAAAGCAGCATGGCATCAGGGTATTGGGCCTTGATGTCATTAAACTGCTTCATCATGGGGGTCTCTTGGGGATTGCGTGCTGCCATATACGTATGTGCTTTTTTTCGGAAAATTATTTTAAGTCGAGTGTGAGTTTGAGGTTGTACATGCGTCCGGTGAGGTAGTTGGGGCTCTGATGGAGGTTGCCGTAATAGTCTTGGGCGAAGAAGTAGGAGTTGACGTTGCGGAAGCCTACGATATTAAACACATCGAACTGTATGCCCACTTGCTGTACGTGTGGATTCTTCATCCATCGTTCGCGGCCGTATCGCATCACGTAGGAAGCCCCGATATCCACGCGTTTGTATGAGGGCATACGAAAGCGCTTGCTGAAATTGTTGGGGTGCGAATAGGGCAGGCCATCGGAATAGATGGCTTTGATATGGAAAAGGAGCTGCGGAAGGCGCGGGAAATAGTCTTGGAAGAGCATGGAGAACGCGAATCGCTGTTCGTTGCTGCCCAAGAGCCACGGTCCTTTGCTGCCCGTTTGTTCATCAATCAAGCGCTGGCGCGAACGCATCAAGCCGAAGCTGATCCACGAGTCGGCACCTGGTACGAGTTCGCCCATGAGTTTGAAATCCGCTCCAACGGTATAGCCCTCCGAATCGTTTTTGCCCGAATAGCGCACGCGCACGTTATCTACGGTATAGCTCTCCATTCGATCGATGTATTTATAATAGGCTTCTCCGGTGAATTTGAAGGGGCGTCCCCATGCGCGGAAATAGTAGTCTGCTCCGAAGATGAGGTGTACGCTTCGTTGGGCGCGGAGGTTCTTATTGAGGGTAAAACGGATGATGTCGTCATCGCCCGAAACGGTATCTTTGAGTTCTTTGTAGAATGGTGCCTGATAGTAGAGTCCGGTAGCGAGCCGGAGAGTGAGGTCGCGTTTCCATCCGGGGAGATAGACGACTGATGCGCGGGGGCTGCATAGCACTTCGCCCGTGAAGCTCCAATGGTTGAGTCGTGCACCCGCGGTGAGAAGCACATCACCAGCGCTCGTGCTCCATTTATAGGTGTCTTGCAGGTAGGCTTGTGTGCGCATAGATAGGAGCTCAGAGGAGCCACGCATGGCGTAATCGAGATTCAACTGATCGGGAATATTAGGCATGGAGTAACCGGCCGAATCGCGCCAAGTCCACTCGCTGATGCGGTCCTTCACGTACTCCATCTGGCAGCTTACGCCCCATCGGAGGGTGTTGGCTCCATAGCGCCAACTGCCATCATGCTTGATGGAGGCAACAGCCGCTTGGAGCGTGTTGCGCGCATGCTCGTGATAGGTGCCTTTTCCGAGTGCGGCATTATCCACTTCGCCTTGAAGTCCGTTGTCATCTTTGTTGATACCGCTCCCTGTTTCTTCTTCCGCTGGTTGCTCTGTCTGCATCGGGTTTTCCGTAAGGCGGTATTGCCCGGTGATGTCGTAGTTCTCCTGCTCGTTGGTATAGAATCCCGAAAGTGTAAAACCAATCTCCACACCTCGTCCTACATTGCCCTTGGCGGATAAAGCCGCAAAAGCTGTACGGAAGATATCGCGCTCCTGACCTTCGTAGAAAATGGTGAGACGCTCCGACTGCTGAAAGGTGCCATAAGCCGTGCTGACAGAGTCCGGTCGAAAAGAATAGGTGTTTTGCGAGAAGTTGCCGAGCAGCGAAAATTCCCATTCGCCTTTCTGCAGATTGCGATTGATGAGGAGGGTGGAGTCGGCTGTATTTTTGGCTCGCGTGCGCCAAGTCATATACGTCTGATAATCAACGAAGTTCGGTTGGTATGAGCCCGCTGTGGGCAGAGCCCCGAGCATGTATCGCGAGGTTTTATATCGGATAGAATGGAGCTCAGAATGGCGGTTGTTGCCAAAGCCTACATACGCTTGTGCACCGAGGAGGGAGGCGAAAATGGTAGCTTCTGTTGCCGTAGGGCGCTTGTAGGTGATGTCAAGTACGGAAGCCATCTTGTCGCCATATTCGGCATCGAATCCACCCGCAGAGAATTGTACGGCTTCGGTCATTTCCGGGTTTACAAAACTGAGTCCTTCCTGTTGTCCGGCTCTGAGAAGGAGCGGACGATGCACCTCGATACCGTTTACGTAAACCGAGTTTTCATCGAAGCTCCCGCCTCGGACGTTATATTGGCTTGAGAGCTCGTTGTTTTGCCTGACGCCTGCAAACGTGATGAGCAGACTCTCAATACCGCCACCGGTGGCATCAGGGAGCACACGTGTGGTCTTGGCATCGGCCTGCTCCATTGTACCGAACTGCTTACGGATACCTCGCACCTCAATCTCGCTCAAGATCTCCGCATCGGTAGGTAACTGAATATTGATATTCACTACATCGAGATCCGTGAAGAAACGTTGCTCGGTGGTCACATAACCGAGCATGGAGAAAACGAGTGTGACGGTATCTTTGAGCTCAAACTGCAAATCGTAATAGCCGTTGCGGTTGGTAGTTGTACCCGTAGTTGTGCCTTTCAAAAAAACGTTGGCGAGCTCGATACCCGTGTTGTCGGAATCGGTCACATAGCCATAGATACGAATCGTGCGAGCACCCTCCATTTGCAAGCAGAAGAGCACCAAAAGCAGCAGTATGAACGTTCTCAGAAATTTCATTACGTAGTAATGCAAAATATTTCAAGCCACAAAATTACTATTTTTTTTGGAATTATGCAAAAAAAGTGGTACTTTTGCAGCGTTTTTTGAAAAAAACTATTTTAAATACCGCAAAATATGATTTATTACGAAGTGAAAGCCACCTATGTAAAAGACGCAGGTGACGGAAAGATGAAGTCCACGAAGGAGGTTTATCTGGTGCGCGCACTCAATTATGCCGATGCCGAAAGCCGCATGGTGGAGACCCTCTCGCATTACTCTCACGAGGGGATGCCGGAGGTGGAAATCAAGAAAGTGAAGTATGTGGATATCTTCGATTCGGAGATCATAACCGACGACAAGTTTTACAAAGCTAAGGTCGTTTATACCTCCCTTGAGGGCGAGGGCGACAACCTCAAAGAGAAGAAAGTATCGGTGCTGATGCTGGTGCGCGCAGCCAATATCAAGGGGGCTCTGCAGCGCCTGGAGAAGAACCTTGCTGGTACAGCTTCTGATTATTTCATCCATACCATTTCTGAGACGCTGATTCTGGATTACTACGATTTCAGCGTAGCGGACGTGGCTGCTCAACCGGCTCAGGTATGATTAAAGAACGCATTGCAGAAATCCGCAGCACGCTGCCCGAAGGTGTGACCTTAGTTTGCGTTACGAAGTTCCATCCCGTAGAGCGCCTGATGGAGGCGTATGAAGCGGGCGAGCGCGATTTCGGCGAGAGCCGGGTGCAGGAACTCGTAAGGAAATACGAGGAGATGCCCAAGGATATTCGCTGGCATTTCATTGGCCATTTGCAAACGAATAAGATCCGTCAGATTGTGCCGTTTGTGCACCTGATTCAAGGCGTTGATTCGCTGCATCTCTTGGAGGAGATTTCTAAGGAGGCGCAGAAAATCGGTAAGGTGGTAAACGTGCTCATTGAGTTTCATGTGGCAGAGGAGCTGACCAAAAGTGGTTTCTCCCCTGAGGATGCCGATTCGCTTCAGGCCATCATCGACCTCAACCATGCTCCTGCTTTTCTTAGGGAATATCCGGGGGTGAATATCATTGGGGTAATGGGTATGGCCTCCAATACGGATGACCTCGGTCGTATAAGGCAAGATTTCGAACAGTTGGCTTCGCTCTTCCGCTATCTCTTCCCCCGTGGAGGCGTGCTCTCGATGGGAATGTCGGGCGACTTCCCGCTCGCAATCCAAGCCGGTGCGAATATGATTCGCGTAGGTTCGCTCATCTTCGGTGAAAGGGAATAAGTAAGCTGATAATCCGTAAAGACTCTCTCAGTCCACGAATAAATAAAGCCCGCAATCGCGGGCTTTATTATTGACGTATCTGTTGATAGTCAGTTGTTTATAATTCAGCTGTCATCAGCGAATCATATCATCTCCGAAATACGGCTGAAGAGCGGCAGGAATGCGGATTCCTTCTTCCGTTTGGTTGTTTTCGAGCAGAGCGGCAACGATTCGCGGGAGAGCAAGTGCCGAACCGTTGAGCGTATGCGCCAACTGCACTTTCTTGTCCTCAGCACGACGATAGCGGCATTTCAAGCGATTGGCCTGATACGTATCGAAATTTGAAGTGGAACTTACTTCGAGCCAACGATGCTGTGCCTCGGAATATACCTCAAAATCGTAGCAGATAGCAGCCGTAAACGACATGTCGCCACCCGACAGACGGAGGATACGATACGGCAGTTCGAGCTTCTGGAGGAGTCCTTCTACGTGAGAAAGCATCTCTTTATGCGAAGCATCGGAATGCTCAGGCGTATCGATGCGTACAATCTCAATCTTGGAGAACTCGTGTAGGCGGTTCAAGCCTCGAACGTCCTTACCATACGAACCAGCTTCTCTGCGGAAGCATTCCGTATAAGCGCAATTCTTGATTGGGAGCATCTTTTCTTCGATAATCTCATCGCGGTAGATATTCGTAACGGGCACCTCTGCCGTAGGAATAAGATAGAGGTCGTCGAGGTCGCAATGATACATCTGTCCTTCCTTGTCAGGCAACTGACCGGTGCCATAGCCGGATGCTTGATTGACCACCGTAGGCGGCATGATTTCGGTATAACCGGCTTTGCCTGCTTCAGCAAGGAAGAAATTGATGAGTGCACGCTGCAAACGAGCTCCCTGACCGATATATACAGGGAAACCTGCACCGGTGATTTTTACACCGAGGTCGAAGTCTATAAGGTTGTATTTCTTAGCCAAATCCCAATGCGGCAGTTTGGCATTTTCGGGTTCGGGATTCTCTTCTTCCGGCCAATCTCTGAGTGCAATGGCAGCTCCCTCTGCTGAGAATGCTTTTTCTGCCGGTTGGTCAAGCACTTGGAGCTTCTCTCCGAGTTTAAATCCACCTGCTTTTACAGCGAGATTGTCGTCAGCTGAAGCACCTTCGGGCACGAGCGCGTAGGGTACATTAGGAATCGTCAGGAGCACTTTGCGTTGCGCTTCTTCAGCTTCGGCCATGGCTTCTTCGTATTCGCGGATGTTCTCCTTGAGTGCAGCTGTTGCGGCTTTGGCCGCTTCGGCTTCTACGCGTTTGCCCTCTTTCATCAGGCCGCCAATCTGCTTTGACAGACGGTTCATCTCAGCTGAAGCATTGTCTTTCTTCTGCTGAGCGGCTTTGCGGTCGCTATCCAATGCAATCACCTGCTCGATGGCTGCTGCGGCTCCCTCGAAGTGCTTCTTCTCAAGGCCTGCGATGATGGCTTCTTTGTTGTCGTAAATCTGTTTGAGTGTAAGCATATGCTGATAAATCTTATTTCTGTGGGAATTATTAGAACCCACTTTAAAACAAAAACTCTCCCGTGCGGAAGGCGATTGCCTTTAGCAACAGGAGAGCTTTTTACTTGTAAGGATGTCCATTACGCCTCAGCTGCTGCTAAAGGCTCGATGGAGACGTATGAGCGGTCGTTCTTCTTGCGGGTAAACGTAACGATACCATCTACAAGAGCAAACAACGTATGATCTTTGCCCATACCCATGTTAGCGCCTGGGAAGTGCTGCGTACCACGCTGGCGAACAATGATATTGCCTGCCTTAGCAAATTGGCCACCCCAAATCTTTACACCAAGACGTTTGCTTTCTGATTCACGGCCGTTCTTCGAACTACCCACACCTTTCTTATGTGCCATAATCTGAGTCCTTTCCTTTTAAGCGTTAACGATTTCTTTTACCAATACTTGCGTGAAGTTCTGACGATGACCGTTGAGCTTCTTATAGCCCTTGCGACGCTTCTTGTGGAACACGAGCACCTTCTCGCCGCGAACGGAATTGTTCAATACTTCTACGATAACTTTTGCACCTTCAACCACGGGTGCGCCAACGGTGAATGCACCATTGTTTTCAATAAGAAGAACCTTGTTGAACTCAACTTGAGTACCAACCTCAGCTTCTTCCATGCGGTGGATGAACAGCTTCATGCCGGCTTCTGCCTTGAACTGCTGTCCTTGCATTTCTACGATTGCGTACATTTTTTCAAAATGTGTTAATGAGTTAGTCGGGTAGGCGAGCACACACATTTCGTGCGCTACTTACTGAGCCCACTTGCGAAATCGGCTGCAAAATTACTACATTTTTCTGAATTGGCCAAATTTTTTAAGAAAAAAAAGTTTTTTTCTTGCACAATTCGGAAAAAAGTACTACCTTTGCGCCCTAATTATGGAGAAAACTGATTTCATATTCCGCTGTTTGGCATCGGGTAGTAGTGGTAACTGCTATTTTCTTGGTACTTTTGAGAAAGGTATCTTGATAGATGCAGGTATCTCTGCCCGCACCATCAACCATCTCTTGAAGGATATGGGAATGGATTTCTCCAAAATTATGGGTGTGCTCGTAACGCACGATCATGCTGATCACATTCGAGCAGTTGGCACTATTGGCGAGAAGGTGCATATCCCTATTTACGCCACCTCACTTATCCATCAGGGAATAGATCGGAACTATGGTGTGTCTGTAAAACTACGTACTTCGAGGGCTTATTATGAGAAAGGGGTACCATTTGAATTGGCGGGTATGACTATCAATACGTTCGGCATTTCTCACGACAGTACGGACTGCGTAGGCTATACAATCGACTTTATGGGAGAGCGCTTTATGATAGCTACCGACTGTGGAGAGACCTCGCCTGAATTGGCGGAAGCTATCCGCACCTCCAATCATATCGTGATTGAGGCGAATCATGATGAAGACATACTCTTAAACGGTCCGTATCCCACTTATTTGAAGCAACGTATCCTCTCGCCTCGCGGCCATCAGAGCAATATGGTGTGTGGCGAAATGCTTGCAGAGAATTTCCATGAAGGCATCCGACACGTGTTTCTCTGCCACCTCTCGGAGGAGAACAACGATCCCGAGTTGGCGCTCAAGACAGTGAGCGAGTATCTGGAATCTGCAGGGGCGGATTTGATACATACGATTGCTCCGGGAGAAGCGGTTCCTGAAGGAAAAACCTATCTCCATGCGCTCGATCGTCTTTCTCCTTCGCCCATTTTTAAGTTCAATAAATAATTACCCAATACATTCTTTTGCTTATGGAACGCCTTGTAATCATACCTACTTACAACGAAAAAGAAAACGTAGAAAACATTATCCGTGCGGTAATGTCGCTTCCGATTGGTTTTCATGTGTTGATTATCGATGATGGTTCGCCCGATGGCACTGCTGATATCGTTAAGCGCCTCCAGGCTGAAACGTATAAAGACTCACTTTTCCTAATCGAACGCGCCGGCAAGCTGGGTCTCGGAACGGCATATATCACTGGCTTTAAGTGGGCTATTGAGCACGAATATGATTATGTATTTGAGATGGATGCTGACTTCTCGCATAATCCGCAGGATTTGCTCAAGCTGTATGATGCTTGCGCCAATGAGGGTGCAGACGTAGCAGTAGGAAGCCGTTATATCACGGGCGTGAATGTGGTGAATTGGCCGATGGGACGCGTGCTGATGTCGTATTGCGCATCGATTTATGTGCGCATGGTGTTAGGCGTAGATATTCGCGATACAACGGCTGGCTTTGTATGTTATCGTAGGCATGTGCTCGAGACGATAGAGCTCGATAAGATTCGCTTCAAGGGCTATGCCTTCCAGATTGAGATGAAGTTTACCGCCCATCAATGTGGGTTTACGATTCGCGAAGTGCCCATTATCTTTATCAACCGTGTGCTCGGCACCAGCAAAATGTCGGGTGGCATCTTCTCTGAAGCACTCCTCGGTGTGATTCGTCTGAAACTGTCTTCGTGGTTCCGCAAATATCCGAAGAAATAAGTAGCGTAATGCGTTATCGCTTGTGTGCTATATCGCATAGAGGAATGCCCTCTCGCGTGCATGCGTAATAATGTAGGTGCGTTCTTTGTAGAAACGTCTCTTACGCAATTTGGAAACGCATCTTACACAATTTGGAAACGCCTCATACACAACGGACTGACCCAAAGGCCAGTCCGTTTTTGTATCTTTATGGGAGTGGAATGCAATATTTCTTAAAGAAAATGCGATTCTTACGAATGAATGATTCATGTTGGGTGCTAAAGAAACCCTCTTAATGCAGTTTCTCTACGGCATTGCGGATGCGATTGAAAGCTTCGATAAGCGTTTCTTCTGATGACGCATAAGAGAAACGGATGCAGTCGGGGGCAAAGAATGCGCTACCGGCTACAGCCGCTACATGCGCTTCCTGCAAGAGATACAATGCGAAATCGTTGGAGTCGCTGATCGTCTGCTCCTGTCCGTTTTCATCGGTGTAATGTTTGCCAAAGAGTTTGCTGATTTTTGGGAAGAGGTAGAAAGCGCCTTGCGGAATGGTAATCTCAAAGCCGGGAATCTCCTTCGCCATCTTCACTACGAGGTCTCTTCTGCGTTCAAACGCCTGACGCATATCTTCGATGCACTGTTGCGGACCGGTA
Source organism: uncultured Bacteroidales bacterium (assembly GCA_946059305.1). Classification (GTDB taxonomy): domain Bacteria; phylum Bacteroidota; class Bacteroidia; order Bacteroidales; family Paludibacteraceae; genus Colicola. The sequence goes on from CAMGMU010000008.1 coordinate 14,261, forward strand.
TAAGCCGCTTCAGCAGCTTTCATGGCGATGGTGCAGGTGCAACTCGTATATTGTCCTTGCAGCTTGTTGCATGCTTTCACTACCCATTCCTCAGCTGCTATCCAGCCAATACGCCAGCCGGTCATGGCATACGCCTTACTTACACCATTCACAATCACTACCTGCTCGCGCAATTCCGGATAGTGGGCAATCGACACGTGCTCGCCTACGTAATTGATATGCTCGTAAATCTCGTCGGCAATAATCATCACGTTGGGGTTGTTCTTTAAAACGGCAGCTAAGCTGTCCATCTCCTCGCGGGTATAAACGCTTCCCGTGGGGTTAGAGGGCGAACAGAGAATGATAGCGCGGGTCTTATCCGTAATGGCGGCTTCGAGTTGTGCTGCCGTAAGCTTAAAATCATTCTCTATGCCGCATTCTACCATCACGGCTGTGGCTTCAGCGAGCTTGATCATCTCGCCATAACTTACCCAGCATGGGGTGGGGAGAATGCACTCATCTCCGGCATTCAGGATAGCCAATACGGCATTACACAGAGCCTGCTTACCACCGGTGCTGACCATAATCTGCTCGGGCTTATAGTCTAAGCCGTTTTCTTTTTTGAGCTTCTCAGAGATGGCCTTCCGAAGCGAGGGATAACCCGGTACGGGACCGTATTTGGAGAAGTTCTGATCAATAGCCTGCTTGGCGGCTTCTTTGATGTGATCAGGCGTGTTGAAGTCCGGCTCGCCGAGCGAGAGGGATATCACGTCAATACCTTGAGCTTTCATTTCTGCTGCACGAGCAGCCATAGCCAGAGTAGGGGATGCTGACATCTGGCGAATGCGAAGTGAGGGAGTGTTCATGTCAGAAATTTTTTTGCAAAGATAGCGCTTTTATTTGACATTGCCAAATCTTTTCGGACAAAATCGCTTATTTCTTGATTATACGTTGTTTTTCAGTCAGTTTTACCCCATCTATGGCCTCATGAATCCGTTTCGCCTTGACTCTTTGCGCTTCCGTCATCTTGTCGATAAGCTTCTGCCATTGCTCCTTCACTTCCGCATCTTGCGAATTGCGAATGCTCTCAAAATCGGGATCTACGAGGGTATAACGCGGCTGCGTATGCCCGAATTTATCTGCTAATTCGAGCATGCTGATGGCGTCAGAATGCATTCCTACCACCGCATTTACGCACGCTAAATTATATAATAAGGTAGCATCGAGTTGCAGGTCAGGATTTTCATTTAGTGCCGTGGAAATCTTGCCGTTCATGATGCGTACCACCTCTTGGGCTTTGTCTTGTAGTCCGATTCCCATCAGCGAACGAGGAAGCGAAAATGAGCCTAACCTGTCGGCCGTTTCTTTGGTTATGGGTTTGGGCGTCATGGTAGCATAGTCGAAGTAATCCTCTGCTTGCTTGATGAGGATGCGATAATTGCTTTCGGCTTCAGCCGTCTTACCCATCTTTCGGTAGAGCTCTGCCATCAGGAGGGTGAGGCTATTGTATTCATCTCTGGTCTTGAGAATCTCGAGGCATCGAACCATAGCCTCTTCGTATCGCCCGAGTTTGCAGAGATAGTCAGCTGTCAGAAACATCAGGTCGTCTTTCTGCTTCTCATCGATGTCCATGAGTCGTTCTGCCTCTTCGAGTGCTTGGGCATAATCGCCTTTGTTATAGGTGTAAGCGTGTTTGAGCCGGCGGTAGGGCAAGAACATTGGCTTCACCTCGAGTCCCTCTTCAAGGATCAATAGAGCCCCCTCGTAATCGTCAGCATCAGCAAGTGCTTGGGCTAAGCGTCGGAGTGGCTGAACACCACCATCGTAGGTGGCATCCATCAAGCTGGCGATGCGGTAATGCCTATACGCTTCAGGGAGACTGTCAATCGTTTCATACGAATCGCCCAAGAGTGCTTCCCATGTAGGATTCCACGGCTCTTCTTCCACTTTGGCTTTCAAGCGGTCTTTGAGTAAAACGGCATCGCGCTTCTGCAGGAGATTGTAGAATCGGCCCGTTCGTGCGTTTTCCGGATCGAGCGAAATAGCCGTGAAAAGCAGGTCGATAGCTCGGTCGATTTGCCCACGATTGAGGTAGGTTGCGCCATATTCGCACCACACCCAAGGCGTTTCGCCATTGGTTTTCTCAAGAGCTGTTTGATAGCACTTATGCATGTTGACCGTATCCTTCTTAGCTTCATAGCACATACCTGCAAGGGTGTAGGCCTCAATGCGGTCAGGATCACACTCTATGGATTTCTTCAGGTCCTTGATGGCTGCATCGTAATGCTCTTGAGCAGCCGAAGTGAAAGCGCGTTCGTAATAGCAATACGAGGATTTCGGATCCTCCTTCAGCGCATTGGTAAGCAACTTATAGGCCGTCTTATAGTCTTCGTTTTCAAAGGCAGCAACAGCCATATAAGCATATACCGTACATCTGCTCTCATGCGCATCTTTCTTGAGTTCAGGGAGCAGCTTTTGAGCCATCTGTCCTGCCAATTGATACTCTTGGGCAGAATAAAAAATCTCCATGCCCAACCACTGCGAAGCAAAATCGCATTCGGCTTCGCTGCATTGCTTCTGAAGATACTGCATTGCCAAATCGAGATTGCCCTCATTATACGCTGCGAGGGCCTTATCGTAATACTCGTGTTGTGCCCATGCTCCTATACTCAGCAGAAGCATCATGGCGGCTGTTAACAATTTACGCATATACATTATGAATTAGGATTAGCATATTTGCCGGCGAAGAGAATGACGCCATTCTTTACGTCGCGAATGAAAAAAATAAACGGATGGTCTGCAATAAAAAGTAATCCCCCAGAATCAGCTTTGTCACAAAGTATGCCCGATGTAACGGCTGCGGCCTTGGTGCCTGACTCGTCCACCTCGATATACGTGTCCTGCTGAAGTACACCCAAACAGAGCCTGTTTTCTTCCGTCAGGCCGCTTAAGTCTGCACCCGAAGTGAACACCTTCTCCATGCCTAATTTTTGCATTACGGGTTTGAGATCATAATGTTTGGTCATCTTAAACGTAGGCATGCTAACCGTCACATCTCCATGAACCAAAGCTAAGCATAGGTCTTCGTATTGATCCATATCGAACGCTTCCAGCCACGTATCGAAATCCGTATTGGGCATGATGATATCCATGCAGTAGCCTTTGTCTTTATAATAAAGACGAAGCATCCGTTCGTTGGCTTCTTGTCGTTCGTCTTCTTCGTATCGGAACAGGGGAGTAGCAGCGGCTTCGATTTCGCCGTTCATCATCTGCGTCTGCACCTCACCTGTGGGGGCATAAAACGTTTGTTGACGGGTGTCTGTACGCTTAAAACCATCTTCCCATTTGCCCTTGAAATAGAGCGCATTGGCTACTACAATATGTGCATCATTAGTTATTTGAGAAGCATCAACAACTTTCTTGATGAGGCCTTCGGTTTGCTTGCTGGCCCAATTGTTGATTGTTTCAGCAGCAGCTTCCGGATTATCGGTATCAAGCGAGTCAACCGTTGCAAGGAAATGGGTGCGGACATTATCCACATAGCTATCTAACATGGTGTATGTACCATCCGCCCAAAGACCATTGGCTATCTTTACGGCCGAAGTGCGATCCTGATACGGCAGTTTCTCCATCAACTTAAGGTAATACGTATTCAGTTCACTCATGCTGTAGTCTTCTACATCCATGGCTTCGAGTATCTCATTCAGCGTCTCACCTTTGGCACCATTGGCAATCATGCCGCAAGCAAAGGAGCAACTCAGCGGAGAGATAAACACATTGCCGCTCTGAATACTGCCGACTTCGCGGAGCATATCGACTGCAAATTCATTGAGATCTTCGTTGATCTCCTTTTCGCCAGTGGTCAAGTCGAGTGCTTGCACTTTGTGCTTTGAGAGCGTAGGACCATCGCCACAAGCGTTCATCATTACCAGTATGCAGACCATTGCTGCATACATCATTCCTTTCATCAAAGTTTTCATATCGTTTCTGCTAAAAAAGGGTTTACAAATATACGTTATTACTCTTCAAAGGCTCCTCAATGAGTCCTCATCGCTCCTCATCGCGCTGATTGTCTCTAACCGAAAAAGAAGTATTCGTTAGCGATGGATTTTTCTCCATTGAGGCTCTCGAAATAATTCGGCTGCAAAGGTACAACTTTTTCGGCACATATGCAATACTTGTCCCGAGTGTAGAAAAACTTTTTCCGGATGTTGTACTCCAAAACGTTAAAATGTTAATTTGTTAATTTAACTTTTTGATGATTCTAAGTGTGTTCGTACAACTGTTTCTGCCCCACCATAAGCGGGTGTTTTTTTGACCCCACTATGTAGAAGCATGGAGCACCGAAGTATTTGTCCTTAGGGACTAAGTCATATGTCTATTTTTTTCAATCATATATACATTTTTCTATCTATAATAATACATTAATATATATAATATATATATTATCGCACGCGATACAATAATATATATCTATTTAACTATTCAATATGTAGCATGCTCTGCGAGCCCACATCGTCCAATTAACAAATTAACATTTTAACATTTGCATTCGACTTACTTTTTGTATTTTCTGCAAAAAGTATCTGCTCACGCCTTGAGGATAATGGCTGCAAAGGTACAAAAATATTTCACATTTGCAAATTGCCAAACTATTTAGGGACTATTTTAATTGCCCAATTTTGGTTGTATTATTATGATTTCCGATACATCTATCTGATTTTTTTGATGAAAAAAGATGATAGTATCGCTTTTTTGTAGTACTTTTGCATCGCCTTTCAGAAGAAGTCTCTGCTTGACGACTATGGAAGGCGTTGTCATACTGTTTTATGCTATTACTGATTTTTTACTGATTCTCAAAATTATTACTACTTATGTAAGCTACTTTCACTATTCGACTGCCAAACCTTAACTACTTTTAGTCTGGTTGGCGAAACCCGGGCGGAAACCACCCAACGCGTGTCGGTTGCGTTGGTCCTTCCACTTCTGCTTTCCTTCCATAAGCGCCATTTTTGAAACGGTTCTCAAGAGGGGTTCTTCAAGTCCTATTCTTCCGATTTTGATCTTCCACCCCATCAGGCTTTTTCTGTTTTTCCTATTTGAGTGTTTTTCCTGCGAATCGCTTCATCGGCTGAGAATGGCTTGCTTATCGGCTTCCGCTTTGATCAGCTCCTTCAGCAGTTCCGCGCTCGGTTTTGAGTAACTGTCGCGCAACCAATGAATACAGCCAACCAGTACCTCCGTGCAATCCGTGATTGGGACAGCACGGAGGTTTTCTTTGCCATTGATTACGATGCCTGCATGGAGCGTTGCAAATTGGGAATGCTCTACCATCTCGATCATCAGTTCCGGTTCGCTCACCTCCAAACGAGGGGTAGGGGTCAAACCGGCATTGGCAAACACACGATTCAAATCTTTGCGGATTACGAGTTCGGGCGAAGGGAGAATGAGTGGGTAGGGCATCACTTCGCTGAGGGTTACGCCCGCTCTGTCAGCCAACGCATGTGTCTTGTTGCAAATGAAGCAGAGGCGGTCTTTAAAGATCGGCAACGACTCCACCTCATCCGATATACGTTGCGGATGGAGCGTGATAGCCAAATCGACCAGCTTATGCAGGAGCATGTGGCGGATATCGATGGCGTTGGAGCATTCTATTTGCACTTGCAGTTTCGGGTATTTCATTGCCATCTCTCTGATGGGAGCCTTCAGCAGCGATTTGCAGGTACTTGTTACGCCAATGCGTAGTCGTCCACCGATGCCTTCTTTGAGCCCGCGAACCACATCTCTGCACGCCTCTGCGTCTTTCCATGCCATAGCGGCTACAGGTCGAAGCCGTTCGCCTGCCTCCGTAAGCACTACCCGATGCGAACTCCTGCGAAACAGAGGAGTTCCCAATTCTTCTTCGAGCTGCTTGATTTGCTCGGATAGGGCCGATTGCGAAATATACAGTTTTTCTGCTGCCCGAGAGAAACTCAGATATTCCGCTACTGCCAAAAAACCTTTTATTTGCCGTAATTCCATCGTGTATAGTTTTGCTGGCCGAGGCCATTGATTATTATTTGTCGTTCAGTTCCGTCTGTTTGGTACTGTATTCGTTGATTAACCACCAATCGAGGTTGGTGTCTCCGTCCAAACCGATGGCTTGCTTGATGCGGTTGCGCCTGTTCCATACCGTGTTCTTGGCCAAACCGAGGAGCAGGCATATATCTGCGTTGTCGATGCCGAGGATGATGAGTGAAATAACTTTTATATCCACAGTTTTCAGGCCCGGATATTGCTCCTGCAAATGGGATAGTACATGTTCGTAGCAGGCGTTGAATTCCTCTACAAACTCGTTCCATTGAGAAGGTGAGGTGAAGGTACTCAACTGAATAAACTCATCTGCCCATTGCGGCAGTTCGGCATCTTTCTGCTGGTGCAAGATAGCCTCTTGCAAACTCTTATTCATCCTTACGCGTTGCTCGATAACTCGCTTCAAGGTGTCTCTTCTCAGTTCCAGTTCCTCGCGCATAAGGGCCATCTTCTGCCTGGTTTGCGCCTTCTCAAGGAGGGCACGAGTATGGCGTTTTTGCCAAATGATAATGGCGGCAATGATAGCAATCAGCACCAAGGCTATAATGGCGGCAAGGCTGAAGTAGAGGTGCTGTTTCTCGAGTTCCAACTGCAGGTTCTTCGCCCTTTCTGCCTCATTATCATAGCGTTGCGCAATGGCATACGTCTGTGTGCGGATCTGCTGCTCGGTTCGGGCAGTGGTACGATTGTATAGGTCGAGAAGTTCGAGATATGCGCTTCTATCGCGCCCCAAAGCGTGAAGATACTGGCTTTCCCAAAGCGAAAATTGCGTGGTACTCCAGTCTTTGGCCGTAGTGTCTTGAGCGAGGATATCCAGATAGCAGCGAGCTGAATCCGGTTGACCGCTCCTCAGATAATACTTCACAATATCGTAAGCATAGCGCTTCATGTGCATGCTGTCGCATAAGTAACGGCTGATGCGGATGCTCTCTTTCTTTTCGTCAGCAGAAGCAGATGAGGCAGCCGCCGCATATTGAATCTCTAAGCAGAGGATCGGGTCGTTGGTTTGGCGTGCATAGCCGAGTGCTTTCTCGAAACAAGCATTCTTGCTGCTGTCGCTCCGCATGCGTCCGAGTTCGCGCCATACGCACGCCTGATAGAGTGGTAGGTTGGTGGGCGTAATATACTCAGCGGCACGGCTGTAATACGATTCCGCTTCTTCATAGAGCTGCTCTTCTTCGTTGATGCGACCCATCTTATAATAGGTCATACCCGCGATGATACCCATGGGTTGGAGCCGTTCGGCTTCTTTCAGTTGCCGCATTGCAGTGGTGTTGTCGCCCGTCCAATTGGCATAGGCACCTATGATATAATAGGCTTCGGCAGCAGAAGCGGCATCCTGATGTGAGGCGAACCACGATGCCAAGGCCTGCATCGATTCCTCGCTCTGAAGCTGCTGACGCAATTTCAAATCCAAATGTGCTTTCAGCAGTTCGAGCCGTTTGTTCTCGTATCTGCTCAGGTTCGCGTGCGCGAGCGTATTTAATAAGGTGTCGGATCTGAGAGGGGCTTCCCATAGCAGCGATTCCGCCTCCTGAAGCTGCGGGTTCGTGACTTCCATGTGGCCGCTGCAGGCGGTCAGAAGGGCACCAAGGAGCAATATGTACAGATAGCGGTTTTTCATAATTATTGCGCAAAATTAGGCTTTTTTTTTCATTCTTGCAATACCTAACCAACCCTTGCATAAGTTTTTTTTTTCGTCACACCTGTAACTCGCTGATAATCAATAATGCTTGTGACGAAATTTTTTTCGTTGCATAAGTCGAAAATTTGCGTATGTCAGAAAAAAGTAGTAACTTTGCACTCGAAATCATTCGCTAATCCATGTGATTTCAGGATTGTAAATATGAATTTTAAAAATATAGCGTATGAAAAAAATCTTGTATGTATTTCTGCTTGCATGTGTAGTATGCAGTTGTTCGTCTGATAAGGATCTGCCTAATGCAGAGGTGCATGATTATCTGCGGAAGCTTACCAGTAGCGATATGCAGGGGTCGTTGTCGGCAGATACCATCACTCCGCCATCCAATCCGCTTGCTCCGCGCGAGGAAAATACCTATACGATTGCAGGGGTGCTTGTTGTGTCGTATGACAATCATCCGGCTGTTCGCACGCTCCAGAACGGAAATCATTATTATGTACTCGATAAATATAAGAGGTACATGCGGTTTGATAATCCTCTTCTGCAAGGCCTGACTATTGGTGATACCATCGGGGTTACAGGCGAGCTTTATAAAGATGAGGAGCTGTTCATCATCCCTTCTGAGATTGCTGTAATCAGCACGTATCAGGGAAATCAACAATAGGTCTTTCAGAAAAGTGTTTGCGTTCGTTATGAAATCTGTTTTTAGAAAAACCCTTGTAGTTCTCTGTGCGGTATGTATGCCGCTGATGCTTTCGGCCAAAGAGCACGAGCCGATAGCACACCCGCACGAAATTCGCATTGGTATTGGCGATAATATCTTTGATTATTATCCTGTTTTTTATGCATACATGCCAGATCCAGTATCTCAGGATCCGTATTCGTATTATGGTACCACTACGGAGCAAGTGCATGAGATATTGATGAATGCGCGCAGGTATTCGTATGAGTATTCAAACTATATCCCCCATTTTTTCGTGGGCTATCAGTATCGGTTTCGCACGTGGTTCAGTTTTGGTGTTCAGCTCGATATGAATGGAAAGCAGAAGCTTTTTGATGTGGTGAATGGGTATGGCGACAGATGCGGTTCTGGCACCCTCCGCACCTTTAATATGGCGATTATTCCGGAGGTAAAATTCACGTATCCCTCTAAGTCGCAATATGTGCGCGCTTTCAGTGGTATTGGTTTAGGAGCTGCTATACAAGTGGAGCAGGATACGTGGGAGAATATGCGGTATTGCGAAGGCTCACCAGCAATCCAAATCACGTTGGTAGGTATCGATTTCGGTCGTGGCCCTTGGTTCGGTAACGTGGAAGTAGGTGCGCTCTTTGAGCCCGTCCATGAGATAATCTGCCATAAGCTCCTCTCCCTGTCTGTCGGCTATCGGTTCTGAGCAATGAGCTGTGAGCAATGAGCTGTGAGCAATGAGCAATGAGCTGTGAGCTATGAGATGCTCAGTCGCATAATGAAAACAAGTCTCCTCGCGGATTCAACAGCATCACCGGCACGATCGAGTGCAGAATCACATAGCGTTCGGCAGGACCGAAGAACAGGTCGTCTAATCCGTATTCGCGAGAGGCTGTGAGCACGACCATGTCGGGCGTTAAGTCGCGCATGCGAGAGGGCACTTCTTTATACACCGACAGGCTGTCTTTCTTTGCCATTACTATTTCTACCGGCAACTCTTGATGCGCCAAAAACGTGCGGATTTTTCCTGCATTGTGCTGTGCACGATGACCATAATCTTTAGCTTGCAGGAGCGTGATTTTCGCTCCCGTATAGCGGCTCAAATGCCCTAATATCTCTGATTTATACACCTCTTCTTCGAGCATCGTAACGGGTGCAAGTATCTGATGCAGAGCCGTTTCCTGTTCGGCCAATACGGGCATCTTACGCATGCTGTCCGTAAGAAAAACGTACGGAATACGCAAGCTTCTGCAGGCGTTGAGAAACCGCTGAATAATCCGTTTGTTGCATTCGGCCGAGATGAAAATCAAATCCACCCCTTCGTCTTGCAGCCACTGGCTGAACCCATCGGCATCAGCTGTGGCTGTCAGCATGTCGGCATCTATCCGCATGTACTCCTTGCCCATGCGTTCCGTCAGCCGCATCGCCCATTGCCGATGCAGATCATACGTGCTGTCTTCTATATGCAAAAATTTCATTTCCGGTAGCTATTTTGATGGCATGTTTTGCATTCGATCTTAATGGAGAGCCGAAGCAAAGTAAAGCGAGTCCGTTTGTCCTTTTGCGATAGATATAAAATCCTGCAAAACGAGGTCGGGTCGTACTACACCCGTCTCCCAGAAATCGTTGCCGCCCTCTGGGGTGGTGCGTTTGTAGAGGTTATACACCCGACCATTGTTAAAGGCCTTGAACCAACTGTGTTTGCTGTCTATCTGCTGGAGTTCATCGAGTGATTTGGCAGGAGCACCCACCCATATATCGGCATCCTTAAAGTCCAATAGTGCCTGCTCGAAGGAGAGCGGGAGGGAACCTTTGGTCGTGTCCGCCTCATATCGGTATGCCAATCCGGCATCGCGGAAGAGTTGCGCCATATATGTGCGTCCGGAGGGCACGTACCATGTGCCTTGCCATGTGCCGCCTGATACGACCGACAGCCGTTCTGATTGTTTGGGTTGTGCGGCCAATGCTTCGTAATGTGCTTTTACCTCACGGAAGATCGAGTCTGCCTCGGCTTGCTTACCAATGAGTACTCCAATCACGCGAATCCATTCCGCACGAGCCAACGGATGCACCTCTGTCCATTCGTTGATGGGGATCACGGGGGTACCAATCTTGCGGAGCACATCGGCATTCTTATCATCTTGCTGATAGGTGGAGAGCAAGACGATATCGGCATTGGCACGCAGGATACGTTCGGCATCGAGCGAGAGGTCCGACCCTAAGTCCATCGCGCCTGCGCGCTTACTGTAGATGAGGTGGGGCGAACAGTAGCCCGCTACGAGCGAGTCGGCTCCGAGTGCGTGGATGAAACCTGCCTGTGTGGCGGAGTTCGTGGCCAAACGGCAGTATGGCTGGTCGTCTTTTACAGTCAGTTCGGCCATCACCTTACCTGCCTCCCATGGGGAGAAAATGCGAATCATAGTGCCATCGTCTGTGCGGCTCAATACAAACCCTTGCGCGTATTGACCTTCCGGCACTTCGTTGACGGAATCCAGACGATTGCATCCGGATAACAAAAATATGGATAATAAGTTGATTATCAGTAGTTTCGTTTTCATTTTTCTGCTAATTTTTGGTTCACTTCATCGATATAAGCAAGCACTTCTTCACCTCCCATGCCGGTCTCGGAGGAGGTCACGAAGATAGGTGGCAACTCTTCCCACGTCTCGAGCAGCCGCTCTTTGTAAGCGTGGATATTCATTTTTAGCTTGCCGCTTCCTACCTTATCGGCTTTGGTAAACACGATAGCAAACGGCACCCCTTGCAGGCCGCACCATTCGATGAATTCGAGGTCGATCTTCTGTGGCTCATGACGCGCATCTACCAACACAAAGAGGCTCACAAGCTGCTCTCGCCTGAGGCAGTAGCCCTCGATCATCTTGCGGAGCTGCTCGCGTTGTTGCTGACCCGTACGCGCATAACCATAGCCGGGGAGATCCACTAAATGCCATTGTTCTTGCGTCTTGTCGCTTCGGGTGCTGGAGATAAGGAAATGGTTGATGGTGAGGGTCTTACCGGGTTTCTGAGAGGTCTTGGCCAGCCCTTCGTGATGCGTGAGCATATTGATGAGCGAAGATTTGCCCACGTTGCTTCGTCCGATAAACGCATATTCCGGCAACTGATGCACCGGACATTTCTCTACGTTCGGACACGATATTACGTAACTGGATTGATGAATCGTCATATAGTCTTAGCCGCCCTTATGCAGCTTCCCGCTGCAAAGGTAATATAAATTATTCACATAACAAAATATTAAGAACAAAATTTTCAAGATTCTCAAAATAAGAAACCAAAAGGTGACAAAACAACAATACTTGTTACCCACAATTAATCATTATCTTTTCGAATATGGGAATTATTAGAACCCACCTTAAAAATAGTACATTTTAGAGAGGATGTAATTCGATTATATTTTTTGCATCCTATGGCTTCGGTAAAGGTCCTCAATGAGTCCTCAATGGGTCCTCATCGCTCTTTATAGAAAAATCTGTCATATAAGTTGCTTTTGGGTAAAAAAGATTGACTCATATGCTGATGTCGTTTCTTAATAATCGTATATATGCTTTTACCTGTAAATTTCTCTATGATGCCATTTCCTTCACATCGATTCTCCAATAATGATAGCGTCTTCTTTGAGCAAAAGCAGTATAGGTGGGTTCTAAAAATTAGCCTTGTTAGATTTTGGATTTATTTTCGAGGAAAAATTGGAAGTAAAAGAGGGAGCGTAGCGAGCTACGTGACTGATTTTACTTACGATTTGGGCCGAAAAGAAACCAAAAGATGACAAATAATGCATTTTTGTTACCCACAATGATGAATAGTTTTTCTTAAATGGGAATTTTTAGAACCCACCTATAACATGTCTTATTTTTGATAGTTTGCTAACCGACTCTTAATTGCAGGTGATAGGGAAATCGAAGTAGGTGTCAGGGTAGGGTTCGTTGTTGAGAGTGAAGTGCCACCACTCGGTGTCGAGCGGCCGGAATCCGTGACGAAGCATGGCCTCGCGCAGGATGAGACGGTTGGCTTTCTGTTCGGGTGTGATGCCAGCATAGTCGGGATGCGACAACTCGCCGAAATAGTCAAACACGCCACCCATATCCACCTCTTTGCCCGATTGGATATGTACGAGCGTGAGGTCAACGGTAGAACCGCGGCTGTGTCCTGAACGAGCGCAGATATAGCCCTCATCGAAAAGTACGGCCTTATCCACTTCGGGGTAGAAAGACGCCTTGGTCAGCGTGTCGTCAAGCTGCTTTGCCCAACGGATGAAATGGTTGACGGCTGTCTGTGGACGATACGTGTCGTAGATCTTGATGCGGTAGCCTTGTTGGTTTAAGTCGTCGTTCACCCGTTTGAGCGCTTCTGCAGCCTCGCGCGTGATGATAGCTACCGGGGCTTCGTAACCATCAATACGCGCGCCTACAAAGTTATACGTTGAATAGTAGCGAATCTCCAAGATAGCATCGGGTACTATGTCCGTGAGTAATACAAAGCCATCAGGCCGCTGCGATGATGTTGTGCTGTTCGGCTTGCCGCAAGCGCAAAGGGAGCATATTGCGAGAGCGAATAAAAGATAATGCTTTTTCATATTGGTGATTGTTGGTGTTACGACACCGAAAGCAAGCTAGCAATCTGCAAAGTACAAGTGTGTTGCGATGGGCGGTTATTCCTTGTACGTATAGGTGACGACAGTTACGTCGGGGTTGTCTCCGTAAATGTAATAAACTGCAATTTTGAGTTTGCTGTATTTCTTTTGAACGTTTGCGGGGGTAAAATGTCTTCAAGTTGGATTCCTTTAAGAGGGTATTTTTGAACCACTAAAAAGGTACTTCTAAAATTTATTCTTGTTCATGCAGGATTGTTCGTCTTTGGTGCCGTCTGCTCGATAGGTGATATCTTTGGGCTCATTTGCCATGGTTAACTTGGCATTCTGGATAATGGTCTGCAGCTTGATAACGGTCTCCTGTTCCGTTCCCCACATGAAGCCATCAGTCTTCTTTCCATCTGAATAGATTAATGTATAGGCCCAACATTTGGCGGTCGTGTTGTCCAACTTGGTTGCGTCAATATCCAATACACTGACTCCGTTTTGAGGTTGACAAGCGAAAAGTAATGTCATGAAAGTGCACATGAGTGCGATTTGAATTTTTTTCATTGCTTTACTATCTTGAGTTTATATATGTTATTCAATTAGTCGTGTTTGCAAGATAATTTTAGTTTTCGAATCTCAGTCTTGCGTCTGGATAGCAGCAGGTAGCAGGCGATGAGGCCTGCATACCTGTCTGCTCTGTTTGGTTTTTAATGCATTAACGGTGACAAATAGAAGTTATTCTTTGTAAGTGTAGTCGGCTACAGTAACATCTTCTTTATCTCCGAATATATAATACACTCTGATGCCTAATTTAGAGAATCTATCTTGTACTTTTACGGGATTACCGTACTTTTCTTTAATCTCTGCGTCAGCATCTTTAGCTGCTTGGATAACTGCATTCTTGACTTTTGTCTCATCGTTTTGGCGACGGATAATTACGTCTTCACCAAACGATTCGCCCAATTGCAGTAAATGCGCATCGAATACTTTTTTCAGTTCGGTCTCGTTTAAGCCCTCTGTTTCTTCAACGAGTGTACCACTAGAGGAACCGAAATACGTTCTGCAATAAACGATTACATCACTGGTTTCTGTTGTGCAGCCGGTCATGCCCAGCAAGATGGTTACCATAGTAGCCAATACAAATGATAGTTTCTTCATAATTGTGTTGTTTATTAGTTATTAATGGATAAAATTGTCAGCATTTTGCCGAAATGTATTATTTGTTAGTATTGCGGCTTTGTCAATTCGAACGTGCAAAGATACAACAATTTTTTCGAAGTACAAAAAAAATAAGCGTTTTTTGTGTTCTATATGTTATTTATACAGAATTTGTATGAAAATGTTGCATTATATTACATTTATTCCATAACGATGTAAGGCATCATGAGCTATGTGCAGGATGCCTTTGTAGGGTGTAATGGGCAGTTAAGCCTCTTTGGTATAGGTTATAGGTGGGTTCTAAAAATTCCCACTTAAACAGCTAATTTGCGAACCCACCTATAGCAGTTGCTGGTGGATGAAGCAATTGGGGAAGAGGGCATCGAGGGAGTCGTATCCAGTGCGAGTGAGGGCTTCTTGGAGCGAAGTCTGGCTGTCAAACAAGCCGAAGACGGTAGCACCACTGCCGGACATGGCGGCATAGCACGCTCCTAACTGCTCCAGCTGCTGCTTGACGGCTGCAATCTCGGGGAAGAGCGGGAAGACCGTACGCTCAAAATCGTTGGTCAGTTGGCTGAGCTCATGCACGTCTCGGATTCCCGTTTCGCCCTGTTCTTCTCTCCTTTGGATGCCCCGATAGGCTTGGGCGGTACTGACCGCACACGAAGGCTTCACGAGCACAATCCATTTGCCTCTGATCTGCTCCAAGACTGCCTCCGGCACCTCAGAGAATATATTGCCAATGCCCTCGGCAAAGCGTGGACGGTTCTGAATGAAGAACGCACAATCGGCACCGAGTGGCGATACGATAGCTTCCATCTCTTCATCGGTCAGCCCTAAAGAGAAGAGCGTATTGACCGCCTTCACCATATAAGCGGCATCGGCCGAACCGCCTCCCAAACCGGCACCAAAGGGTATGAGTTTGCGAAAACGAATGGCTACCGGTCCTACTTGAGGATAGCGCTCCCGCATCGCGAGATACGCACGGATAATCAGGTTATCCTCTGGGGAGCAATCCACTGTAAGACCCTCTTGCACAAACGTATATGGCTGCTCTGAAGAGGTCGCCAATGGCATAACTTCCAGTTCATCGTGAAGCTCCGTTACAGGCAGAAAAATCGTTTCCAAATCGTGATAACCATCTGCTCGTTTGCGCATTACGGCCAATCCGAGATTGATTTTGGCGTTGGGGTAAAGAATCATATCGCGATAAAAATTTTTCTACAAAAGTAGTAATATTTAGCGAAAACAGCAATAAAAACGCATCAGAAAGGCCGTTTGACTGCAAAAAAAGTGAAATAAACCATTTTTTTCTTGCGTATATTGTAAAAAATGTGTATCTTTGCACCTCAAATTAGAATCCCTTTGTTGGGACATTTTTTAGAAAACACAATCGTCAACGTTAACGACAACAACATGGAAAAAGTGGAACTCATGGAGCAGCTCAAGGGTCTGCTCGGCAATGATGTAACGGAAATCAAAGAACAGGTGGAAGAGATTAAGAGTCAGTTCTACCGCCTCTATCGTCAGGAACAGGAAGCCGCTCGCAAGCAAGCAGAAGAAGCCGGAGAGGCGTTTACTGCAGCAGCTGATGAGGTGGAAACCGAATTCCGCCAATTGCTGCAAGTGTATAAAACGCAGCGTGCAGAAGCAGCTGCCAAGCGTGAAGAGGAGATGAAGCAGAATCAGCTCCGCAAAGAGCGCATCATCGATATGATGAAGCAGTTGGCAGAGAGCGAGACTGCTGACGTAAGCAACAACATGCAGCAGATGCGTGACCTGCAAGCCGAATGGAAAACCATCGGACCGGTGCCCGCTCCTATGGTAGCTACCCTCCAGAAGCAGTATGCTATGTATCAGGAGAAGTTCTATGATTTGGTGAAAATCAACTATGAGCTCCGCGAATATGACTTCAAGAAGAACCTCGAGCAGAAAGAAGCACTCATTGCCGAGGCGCTTGCTCTGCAGGAGAAAGCAGATATCGTAGAGGCTAACCGCATTCTCCAGAAACTCCACGAAGAATGGGCGGAGATTGGACCCGTAGCCCGCGACCTGCGCGAGGACCTGTGGAACCGCTTTAAGGAGGCATCTACCGTTATCAATAAGCGCCATCAGGAGTATTTCGATCAGCTCCATCAGCGCGAGCAGGAGAACCTCGTGAAGAAAGAGGCACTCGTAGCGCAGATACGTGACCTCGACTACGAGGATTTCAAGACCAATAAGCAGTGGGACGATGCTACCGCCATGGTACAGGCTCTGCAGGCTGAATGGCGCACTATCGGCTTTGCTCCCAAGAAAAACAATCAGATTATTTACGACGAGTTCCGCTCTTATACCGATAAGTTCTTTGCCGCCAAGACTGCTTTCTATAAATCGCTCCGCGATGAGCTCTCAGAGAACCTGAAGCGCAAGCGCGAGTTGGTAGCCGAAGCAGAGGCGCTCAAGGATAGCACCGACTGGCGCGAGACTGCGGATAAGCTCATCGAGCTTCAAAAGCGCTGGAAAGAGGTAGGACCGGTAGCGCGCAAGTACTCCGATGAGGTTTGGAAGCAGTTTACCGCTGCTTGTGACTATTTCTTCGAGCAAAAGAAAGCCGCTCGTAAGGCTGACCATGCTGCTTATCTCGAGCGTCAGGCCGCACGTCAGAACCAGCAGAAGAAAGAGGTGGCTGCTGAGAATGACCGTCGTAAGTTGGTTCGCATGTATGAGACCCTACTGGCTGAGACCAAGACCATGGAGAACAACATGGGATTCTTCTCCGGAAAAGCTGAAGGATTGCTCAAAGGTATGCAGCAGAAAATCGAACTCAACAAGGCCCGTATGGCAGAGATTGAAGCGAAAATCAACGAACTCGATGCTGCTGCCGAGTAAGATTCCGTTTGGTGAACTCGCGCATGCTACATGTCCTCATTTGAATAAGCAATGTTAATCACTTATAAAAACGTAGATGTTCATCAGGCTGAGCATATTGTGCTCCGTGATGTGACTTTTGATATCGATTCTGGTCAGATGGTGTATCTGCTCGGTAGGGTAGGCTGTGGTAAATCCACGCTGATGAAGACCTTTTATGGCGAATTGCCCATAGCTGCCGGAGAAGCGCGTTTCCTTGACTACAATCTTACCCAACTCAAGCGCAAGCAGATACCGTTTTTGAGACGTAAGATAGGTATCGTTTTTCAGGATTTTCAGTTGCTTACTGACCGTACGGTTGAGGAAAACCTGCTCTTTGTGCTGAAGGCTACCGGTTGGAAAGATAAGCACGTGATGATTGAACATGTCCATCAGGTGCTGGAGCAGGTGGGAATGGCTGATAAAGCGTATAAGATGCCGCATCAGCTCTCCGGAGGTGAGCAGCAACGTATCGTGATTGCGCGTGCGCTACTTAACTCTCCCGAGATTATCCTTGCAGACGAACCTACCGGAAACCTCGACCATGAGACGGGTGATGAGATTATGCAGCTCCTGAGCGCCATTCAGAAAGCCGGCACTACGGTGATTATGAGTACGCATAACCTCGAGTGGGTAAGCCGATATCCCGGACGTGAGTTCCATTTTGAGGGCGGCAAGATTACTGAAGTATAAGATGAAGGTTTCCAATAGTTGGATAGCTTCAGCAAAATGAGAGAATATATAGCAGAAAAGGTTGCTCAATGAGCAACCTTTTTTCTATCCTAAGGACTATCCGTTGGGACGTATTTGTGTTTTAAGCGCCATTATGCCATAAGGAATTACTGCTTAGCTTGGAATGCGAGGGCGTATAGCCGCATCTGCTTGAGCATAGCTACGAGGCCATTGCTACGAGTGGGGGAGAGGTGCTCTTGCAAACCGATAGCATCGATGAAATAGAGTTCTGCCTTGCTGATTTCTTCAGGCGTATGCTCAGAGAGCACCTTTATCAGCAATGCTACGATGCCTTTTACGAGGATAGCATCGGAGTCACCACGGAAGCAGACCAGACCTTGTTCGTTGAGTTGGGCGTCAATCCATACTTTTGACTGACAACCATCTATCAGATTTTGGTCGGTCTTGCATTCCTCGGGCAGCGGCTCGAGATCATTTCCTAAATCTATAAGGAGCGAATAACGATCCATCCAATCCTCAAAATCCGCAAATTCAGCGATGATTTCGTCTTGTATTTCGTTGATAGACATTGTATTTATATTGGGTCAAACAGTTGATTTACTATTTTGGAGAGTGGGATTTAAGAACCCATAGAAAGCGGTTTCTTAAAGTTCTCTTTTAATGATTTGGTATATGTGTTCGGCTATCTCTTCGTCGTTGGATTCATGCAAATCCTCAGGCGCATCGATGATAAAATCTGCCTGCTCGTAATAATCCTTTCTCGCCTCGAGATGTTGCTCTACAAAATGGAGCATCTTCTCCTCCTCCGTTTCACCTTCTGCCGCATTCATTCCATCTACCGCCACAGGACGCTGGGTAATGCCCGAAAGGAAGAGGCGCTTAGTGAGTTGATCGGGCCGCCATCGAAGGTAAAAAGAAGTGCCGAGTTCGTGTAAGCACTCCATATTATCTTCCCAGCAAGGGTAGCCGCCCCCTGTGGCATAAATCACCTTCTCGATGGGCAATTCCGCCAGTTTCTCTACACAGTCTTTCTCTTGCTTGCGGAACGCTTCCATTCCGAATTGGCGAATATATTCGCCGGTAGTATAGCCGTTGATTTCTAAGAAAGCATCGTCTAAATCTACAAAATGCCACCCGAGTTTTTCTGCCAGCAGTTTGCCTGCTGTCGTTTTTCCGGAGGCCATATATCCTATCAAGTAAACAGGTAAAAGCATCATGAAAAAGCCCTATTGGGCATACAATCATTGGTTAACGAAGCATTTTGCTCAGAAATATTGGATGGTATCCTCCGCTGTCTGCTCAATTTGCCAAGGCTGTTTTTCTCTCCTTATGAGTCGCCAATCAGCGCTATAGACACAAGTGGTGGCGTTGCATATTGGTGCGCACACAACCTGCTCAATGGTGATGATACTGTCTGCTGTATGGAGGCTGAAATGCAGATTGGGCGTGAGCTGCACGCTGAGATAGTTGCCCGATAAGTCGAGGCTGTCAATATACGAGCGTCCTTCGAATTTGTTTTCAAGGGTGTCGCTCAAGCCCGCTTTGGCGTATTGGAGCATCTGCAACCGGTGCTGATGGCTCAAGAAAGGACACAAACTGTCGGGCATCGACAACCATGCTTCAGCTACTGAAGCCTGCCCCCATGCCGCACAAGCGGACAGGGAAATAAGCCATATTACGAGTCGTTTTTTCATTGAATCAATACGGTAGCGAATGCTGCCATTCCTTCTTTTCGGCCTACAAAACCGAGGTGCTCAGTAGTAGTAGCCTTGATGGAGATAACATCTGGATCTACTCCCATTACCTGTGCAAGGCAAACTTGCATAGCGGGAATATGCGGATTGATTTTGGGCTTTTCCGCACAAATGGTGCAGTCGCAATTGCCAAACTCATAACCTTTCTCGCGGAGAAGGGCCATCGTTTTCTTCAGCAGAATCTTGGAGTCGATGCCTTCATACTCATTCCCCTTTACCGGAGGGAAATGGTAGCCTATATCGCGCAAGTTGGCTGCTCCGAGAATGGCATCGCAGAGCGCATGAATCAGCACATCGGCATCCGAATGGCCCTCAAGCCCCATTTCTGAAGGAATGCAAATTCCCCCCAACCACAGTTCGCGGTCGGGGGAAAGTTGATGAACGTCGTATCCGAAACCAACTCTCATATCGGTAGCGGATTATTTCTTGTTATTAACGAGATCCTTGATTCCTGCAAGGTCGAAGCCCAATGAGAAGCGGAGGGTGTTATCGAGCGGGTTGGTAGCAGCCGTAGCGATAACGTAAGCCACGTCGAGCGTAACGATAGAGAGGTGGAAGCCAGCACCGATGGTTACATAGCGGCGGTTGCCTTTCCATCTGTTCTCATGCGAGTAGCCAACGCGACCGAAGAACTTGCGGTCATACGAATACTCAAGACCAACGCCATATTGGAGCTCGCGCAATTCTTCTTTGAAACCACCGGGAGCGTCAGCAAACGACTGATACCATCCTTGAGGAGAGGAGAGGTTGTAATACCAGTTTTTGAGCGCTTGACCTTCGAGCGGAGTGCCATTTTCATCTACTGCATACTTAGAGCCCTTGCTTGCCGGAACGAGGTATTTATTTACATCGGCATTGATAGAGAGGCGGTTGTAGTTGTCAAACGCGAGCTCATAAGAAGCACCCAAGCGGAGGTTAGCCGGGATGAACGATGAGGTGTTGTTTTGGTCATAGGAAATCTTACCACCGAGGTTGGAGATGTTCAGACCGAGTGCGAAATACGAGGTTCCCATGGGGAGCTCAAACGGCTGACGATAGTAGAGAGCTACGTCGGCTGCCATTGTCCAACCCGGGTACATCTCCATCGAGCTGCCGGTGTTACCTGCGTTTACACCATTATTCATGTCCGAATAGAGGAAGCGCATTGCTACTGCCATCGACACATATTCGTGGAGCTTACGCGAGTAGGAGAGGTCAATCGCCCACTCGTTGGGAGCGGCTTTTGCGAGAGGGTCACCCTCGAAATTCGTGAGCTGCACCTCACCAAGTGAGAAATACGTAAACGACATACCGATAGCACCTGCACGCTCAGAGATATTGTAATAACCAGCGATATATGCAAGGTCAATATCGTTTACGAGTTTGGTGAGCCAAGGGGTGTAGTTGGCGGTTATTCCACCATGGCTTTCCATAAACGCGTACTTGGCGGGATTCCAATGCTGCGAATTCAAATCGGGCGTTGTGGCTGCACCTACATCACCAAGACCGCCTGCATGTGCATCTGGAGCGATGGAGAGCGAGGGCATCGCGGTGATAATCGGGTTCATTACTTCTTCTGCCATTGCAGGCATTGCCATCAATGCGATGGACATTAATGTTACAAATACTTTTTTCATATTATAAATGTTATTCGAAGTTTAACATGAGGAAAATTATACCATAGGCAATTCTGATTTAGTAATGTTATTTTGTTATGATAATTTTTCCGGATTTGGAGCAAGTCTTGGTAGAAGAAGAGCTGAGCTGAATGTTGTAAATATATACTCCAGCAGGCACGGGTGATTCCGTGATATTCCATCGGATGGTCTCTTCACCTCGTTGGTCCTGCTCGTATAGCAATCGACCCGCTACATCGTAGATGCGGATGGTGGCGTTCATGATTACATCTGGGCGGTCGTGCTCGAAAATGAAGTCAATCCATTTCCCCTCTGCATTGCTTGCTGGAGCGATGAAGAGGCTTGTAATGCTGGGATCGAATCCTTTCACCACCTCAAAGTCGAGGGTTGTGCTCGAAGAGTTGTTGAGCAAATCCCATGCGCGGAAGAAGAGTTGATGAGGACCTTCTTTGAGTTCCGCCATCTGGTAGGTAACGATACCCTGCTGATAACTGTTGTTGACTGACGAATAGTAGTCGTTGAGTATATACGTCTCTGACGGCTTGCCATCTACGATGAGCAGGAGGTCGTGTCCGATTCCGCTGCCTACTGTATTGATGCCGTGCTCGTCAGCAATATCGGCATATAGATAAGGCGTTTCGCACACTTTACCGCCATTCTGGAAAGCGTGACTGCCCAAATACAGCTGAATATCAGGTCCTTGCTGGTCGAATATTTCCACTACAGAACTGCCGCCTACTACGAAGTCGTGGAAATGTCCTACGCCTTCTTCGTGCGTGATGCTGTCAAGCGCATAATACACGATGCGTCCGTTGTCGAAATTATAGCGGATATCTTTGGGCACCATAAACGTGTATGTAAATCGGCCATTGGTGATGGTCGTTTCGCCCTGAAAGAGCACGTTGGGGTAGTCGTTGTAGGTATATTTTTTCTTTTCCGACTCGTCGGGTTGGTCGTTGTCAAGGGTGGTGATCCGCTGCATTTTGTCGTAAATGCAGATATGCAATTTTCCATTGAACCAGGTAGCCGTATCGCCTTCTTCAGACTGTATGAAGCCTTCCACTTGCGCGACGTCCAAAGCGTGTAGCGTATCGGAGATAGCTGAAGTGACCACTTGATACTCGGTTGGGAAATGGAGCGAAGTGGCGGGATCTCCTATCAAGATATACGCCATCTTGTTTTCGTCAGAACCGCAGGCATTCTTCCCCAATCTGACGGCATCGCCAATGCGGTTGTGATAGCCGAAGGGGGTAGCGTGATCAAAGAGTGCATCGCAGATGTTTTTATTGAGCACGGCATTTTGGTTGGCATACACGGTTCGGCATGCCGCACAAACAGCAATTGCGCCTCCATTGGGATTGAGTACTGCCTCCTCTGCTGCTGATACTTTGCCGGCATCAAAATGACCGAAACTGCAAGAAGCAAAAATCCAAAAAGCGGGATTGGAATTCTGCATGGCTCGAATACCAGCAATGGTTACAAGCCCCTCTGACGATGCATTATTATATCCTGAATGGCCGCAATAATCAAAGAGGAGTGCACCCTGATTGAGGAGGTTGTTCATTCGTGCTTCTGCCAGCGGATAGGATTCGCCCGAAGCATTCACCTCTTGCGTATATGCATCGAGATAAATTTTATTCGTAATATAATCCGGATTGGCCGTTCTTACGGCTTCGCCTGCCAAATCCGAGCATGAAGTATGCAGATTGCTATCGCCATCATCGGCCAAGAAAATGAGTTGATTCTTCCATTTTCCTTTGCTCTCGCCTTTGATTTGCCGAATCAGTTTATCTACCACTGCGGTAGCTTGATCGATAGAATTGATGGGCAGACGACCTACACCGATATCCATACGTCCGTTTACGTCTATTTCTCCCTCATTGTCATCGAGAAAAGCGAAATAGTCGTCAGTGGCGTATGCGTGCACTTCATGGATTGAATTGGTGGCTTGATAGGTGAGCAGCCAGTTTTTGCCGCCTAATCCCTTGAGCAGATTGCGGTTGTCAAAGCTGCCATCACCGAATAGGCAGAGGTAACGAGGCTGCTGAATAGTGCCTCCTGAACGAAGCGCACGATCGTAAAGCATCTTCATCAGCCAGCGATAAGCAGTTGCGTCGGGAGTGCCTGAAGAAAACTCGTTATATACTTGCATATCGGTCACTACAGCCGTTGTCATGTTGTCATATTGGGCATGAGCTGCTGCTAATCGTTCGGCTTCTGCTGCAAACGCTTCGGGAGTGATAATTACATAGTCAATATCCTGAAGTGCATGCAGATTCTGATTGCTGATTTTGTCCAGCATTTTGGGCTTCTTGCAGATGGCCGTATGGGGATCAAGAGCGATATACTCGTGCACTTCTGTATTGAGCGCCAACGTTCGGAGTGTGTTGGTAGAAGCATCAAAAACGGTGGTAAGTCGTTTGCAGTCAGCAGGATCAGTTACGTCCCATATCTCGGTTGTTGCGGTAGCATTACTGATGGTAAAGCATACGGGAAGGGAGGTAGCATAGTTGATAGGGCTGCGGAATGCGAGGACATTACCTGCCTCCATTCGGAGCGAACAAGTGGCATTGAGTTCGATATAATTGAGAAAACCGAGTGCGGTGGCATTGCGATTCGTAAATCGAATAGCGATGTCTTTGCGGCTTTCGGCCGTTGGCGTAAGCTCTTTATTAGAACTTACCGATTTGGCTCTTTCGTAAAATTCGCTTGTGGAGATTGAGCCGATGTGCATGACGGACGTATCTCCATCCATAGAGATGGTAAACGTAGATTGATCCGAGGAATAGGCCGCCAAATTGATGAACCATCGGAAAGCGTTTTCCTCAGTAATGAGGTTGCTGAATGTGAACTGAAAATTCTTGGTGGTGTCAGGTGCAAACTGCTCGCCATAAAACTCACGTCCACCTCCGGCTTCGCCTGTGCGGTCAATCAG
Source organism: uncultured Bacteroidales bacterium (assembly GCA_946059305.1). Lineage (GTDB taxonomy): Bacteria > Bacteroidota > Bacteroidia > Bacteroidales > Paludibacteraceae > Colicola. Next base: position 38,281 of record CAMGMU010000008.1, read on the forward strand.
ATTGATATAATCGTTTTCGTGAAGTCGATAATCGGTGTAAGTTGTCACTTCCGTATAAGTGATTGCCTGAGTGGGGCTCTCTGTAGGAATCTCCAGAGTAGGACCTTGTCCGGAGCTGAGGAAATAATAGCCGTAATCCGAATAGGGGTTACGTGTATGCAGGAATCGAGAGCCGTTGTACGACCATGTAATAGGGCCTTGCGCATAGAATATCAGTCGGTCTCCACTGTTGAACACGCCATCAGCACCCTTATCCAAATAGATTGGTACAATAGGCAGGTCATCGTGTTTGCTTTTCTGGAAATCTTGCGGGAGCATGCCGCCACCATAGCCGTAGATACGTACAGAAGCCGGGTCAAGACCAAGCGACTTGATTTCGTCAAATGTAATGGTATGCAATCCTGATTCGGATACGCGAAGTTTGACAAATGTACCCGATGAGAGAACGGATGAGGATACGTAGGTATGACTCGCCAACATATATGTGGCGAGCAAACAAACGGCCATACAACTCATCAGTTTCTTCATTGGATGCGTTTTAATTAATTTATTTTACAATAGTCGTTTACTTGATTTTACAATACAAATTATCGCGTGCCGCTTCCGCATATTCTTCCGGAATCTGTTCAGCTTGAATGGTTGCGGTAATGCACTGCTCCATCTTCGGATAAAAGGGCGTTTGGCGGGTAGTGAGAAAGAGCATATCCCCCTGACGGATGGTCATCACGCGACTGACAGCTGCAAGGGCTTCAGCTATGGGCAGTTCTGCCAAACGAATATGCTTTTCTTCTCCCTCAAGGAAGAAGCGGAAGTTGCATTCGGAGCCATCTTCCGGAAAGAATCGGAAGGTGCATCCGTCATCCTCTTTTGTGAGGGGCAGGAACGTACCCACGGGGAGCGAACCGTCAGCCGCCACGGCAGCTGTCCAGCTATGCCCTTCTTTTCGTGATTGGGTGAGCATGCCTTCGTCTTCTATATGCAAACCTGCAGCTATCGCATCGATATAACGATATGCAAAGCGTGGACTGATATTCTTGCCGAGCTTGCTGATGCGCATCACTACACACGGATGGGCTGCCAAGCAAAGCGTTTTTTCGGGCACAAAAAACGGCTTTTTGTTTACGAGCAATGCTGAGTCACCTTTAAGAAGAAACTCCTGCTCATCCAATCGGTTGCCCGATTGCTCTTCAGCCGAAATACCAGACAGATATGTGAAGCCCATTATTTTCATAAGCCGTCAGACATGTTTATTTTCTGCACTTTACCTGCAAATTAAGTCGCAAAGGTAAGACATTTTTTTGAATTATGCAAATAAAAGCCTAAAAAAGCGGTAAAAATCCGAATAAAAGTGCATTTTTTTCCTCGCATGAGCGCGCGCACGTACCTATTTACTTATGCGTGCGCGTTGCGCGCGAGGCACCAATCCCTTTTCCCCTTGCCTTAACGGGCAAGAGAAAAAGGCATTGTGAGCAAGAAGACTAAGCTTTGTTTAGGCATCTTGCATGTGTGCATCATGCCCCCATTATCAAATCTTTTCTGCCCTGTTTATTTCGGACGGATGAAGATATTGATTGGCGAGCCGGTAAACTCCCACCATTCTCGGAGTTTGTTTTCCAAGAATCGCTTGTAAGGGTCCTTTACGTATTGCGGCAGGTTGGCGAAGAATACAAACGTAGGCACTTGCGTGTTGGACAATTGCGTGCAATACTTGATTTTGATGTACTTACCCTTGGTAGCTGGTGGCGGGTAGTTCTCAATCAGCGGCAAGAAGAGCTCGTTGAGTTTGGCTGTAGGAATCTTCCGCTGCTTGTTTTCATACACCTGAAGTGCCGTCTCCATCACTCTGAAAATACGCTGCTTAGTAGTTGCAGAAGTGAAAATGATGGGGAAATCGCGGAAAGGTGCAAGGCGACCTCGGATGGACTCCTCAAACTGCTTGATGTCAGCTGTGGTTTTGCTTTCAATCAAGTCCCATTTGTTGACGCAAACAACGAGTCCTTTCTTGTTTTTCTGAATGATGGAGAAAATCGACATGTCTTGTGCCGACATGCCCATAAACATATTTCGCTCGTCGAAGCAGCGTGTGGCATCGATCATCAGAATGCAGACGTCGGCATTTTCGATAGCGCGTATAGAGCGAACAACAGAGTAATATTCAAGATCCTCCGTCACTTTCGCTTTCTTGCGGATACCGGCTGTATCAACGAGGTAGAAGTCTTTTCCGAACTTATTGTATCGGGTGTAAATAGAGTCTCGCGTAGTGCCTGCAATATCAGTCACCACCGTTCGTTCCTCTCCGATAAGCGCATTCAGCAGCGAGGATTTGCCAGCATTCGGACGCCCAACAATGGCGAATCGTGGCAATTCTTCCTCCGGCTCATCGGTCTTATTGGGGTCGAACTTAGAGATAATCTCATCGAGCAGTTCGCCCGTTCCGAGACCATTGACTGCAGAGAGAATAAACGGCTCGCCAAGGCCGAGTTTGTAAAATTCAGCCGCTCCATATTGCTCGTCAAACGTATCCACTTTGTTGACGGCAAGGATGGTGGGTTTCTTAGCTTGACGCAACAGATGTGCCACTTCGGCATCAAACTGTGTGACGCCCTCGTTGACATCTACCACGAGCAGCACAACGTCTGCTTCTTGGATAGCGAGGTTAACTTGACGATTGATTTCGCCCTCGAAGATGTCTTCAGAGTTGACAACCCAACCGCCTGTGTCAATCACAGAAAAATCTTTTCCATTCCATTCCGAACGGCCATACTGGCGGTCACGTGTGGTGCCCGCTTCGCTGCTTACAATTGCCCGCCTTGTTTTCGTAAGACGGTTGAAAAGGGTCGATTTCCCAACATTAGGACGACCCACGATGGCTAAAATGTTTGCCATAAAATACTGTTTTTTTTAAGTTAATTACATCCAAGCCGATGGATGCCCGTAAGAGGGCCCATGTGACTTACTAAAAATAACTGATTACTGGCAGCCGCCACAGCTTCCGCAGTTACCTTCACCACAGTTGCCGCCTCCGCAACCACCACAACCTCCGCATCCGCCTTCATGGCGCAATGCTTTGAGTTCACCTTCGGTTACGTCGCGCACTTCCAGAATCTTACCGATGAAATGCAGGTCCTCGCCTGCGTATGGATGGTTGAGATCGATGGTTACTTTGTCGTCCGTAATCTCTATCACTTGCGCTTTTACGATTTGTCCATCGGTTGTGTTCATCGGAACGATAGCCCCTACCTGTACGCGCTCGTTGTCAAATACGCCATCGATGCAGAAGAGCTTTTTATCGAGCTCCAGCACCCCTCTTTCGTCGTATTCGCCATACGCATCCTCCTTAGCAATCACGAAATCGAATGCATCGCCAGCGTCTTTGCCTTCGAGGTTGTCTTCAAATTTCTGAAGCATCATGCCGATGCCATGGCAATACACGAGAGGCGTTTCGGCAGTCATGCGCTCCATCAGTTCTTCTTTCCCGGCTTCTTCGCCATCAATGTAAAGTTCGTATTCGAGCTTTACTACTTTGTTTGTTTGAATCATATATGTATGTTATTTGTTTGTTTGTTTAAAAATGTGCAGGCAAACAGCTTACCACCAATTAATATGGTTGTTGGTAGCGTCAGCCGAAGACTTGTCGTACTTGAGGTCGGACAACATCGATGCGTTTACGCCAATGTGGAAGTTATAACTCTTCAGCGGACCGAATGGCACAAACGAAGCCGTCATTGTCCAGCAATGGAGGTTTCGCGTAACGTTGATAGTGGCGTTTGATAATTTTTTGTTAGCAAAATCATACGATAGCGAGGTGCTGGCGCGCCATCCCTTACCAAGTCCCAACGAGATATTGGCGGAGAGGTTATGCGTAAAGCGCATTTTGTAATTCATCTTGTTGTAGTCAAACTCGTTCGACTCGCCATAGCGAAGCGAATAGGAGAGCGTGAGACTCCACGGAATTTCGGCAAAATCCCAATCGCTCAAATCGGCTGCGGGCTCTTCTTTGTGCTCTTTCTCCCATTGCTTTTTCGCTAGTTCAGCCTCCTCTCGTTGTTCATCGGTAATGAGCTCGCCCGTATTAGGGTCAATGGCATAAGGGTCGTCCATATCCCAACCGGGATCGAATTTTTCCTCTTTCTTTTTGCGCTCTTTGCCAAACCACTTGCGGAATACTTCGTTGTTAAACGTATAGGAGAACGAAGTGGAGGTGCCTTTAAAATGGAGGAACTTTCCTTCCTGCCAACATCTGCGGTTGGTGCGTACCGGTTTGCCGAACTCGTTGAGGGCGTAGAGGTATGGATCCCATGAGCCAGCGAGATTGATGGTATAGTTGAGCGGCTTAGGAAGCTTGATGCGGAGGGTGGTGTTGAAATTCGACCAATTCATGGAGTCCGCAAGGAAGTTATAGCCGCCGCTGATGGTGAAGTTATCAATCAGCGAGATGATTTTGGTAGGCTCTTTGCCGGTTGTATCTTTTCGGTTGAACACCTTCATTTCGAGGTTGTTGGCAAGCGAAAAATTGATTGAGCCCACGTTTCCCTTGGATGGCGTACCATATTTACCTCCTTGAAAACGGTTGTATTCTATGGTTTGATACACCACTTCGCCTGCGGTATTGGTGGAAGGTTTTATGTACGAGCCATAGTAATTATGGTTGAGTTTGGCTCGAATAGGCTCGCAATCAGGGGTGTAACTGAATGAAATCGACGGGCTGAACACATGGCGAAACCTATCCACTCGGCTGTTGGGGAACAGTTTGCGCGAGGGGATGAAAAAACCGTAAAGCTTGGTAGAAGCGGATACAGACATGGAGAGATCCCATACACGGTAGAAGCCGTAAGTGGTATCCCTTACGACCTGATTCTGCAGTTCATCCCACGACTGATCCACACGCTGAAACATCCATGCTTCGTTGTACGTAATATTCGGGCTGATATTGATGTACTTGAAGAGATTGAAAGAAGCCGATACGGGAAGGGAGTGTTTGAAACCAGACTTCCAATCGCGGAGGAAATTGGAATGCAAAATTTCTTTTTCCTTGATATTCTGCACAGAGATACCGCCTTGAAAGGTATATCTGAGGGAGATTTTCTCGTACCAACGTTCATTTCCCACCGGTTTCTTCCGTTTGAAAGGCTTCGTTTGACTCAAGTTGAGCGTAAACTCCGGCAGCTTGAGCGACATGGTAGAGTCTCTCGTTTGTTGCGATATGCTGGCCGACATGGAGAGCGACCAAGGCGAGTCAGGGAAGCGTTGCGTATAGCTGATGGATGATGCCTTGGTGTTTTGCGAGTTGAGCGATGGATCGTAATACGAGTTGATGTCCGCTCTATTATAACCCGAGGTGGAGAAATTTACGGATGCCGAGAAGGTAGAGTAAGGGTTGGCTTTGGAGTCTTGCGTATGGCTCCAGGTGAGTTGGAAATTGTTGGATTTCGTAAAATCAGGCATACCTTTTTCGCCCGTGATATTCGAGATATAACTTGCGCTTATGCTTCCGGAGAACTTGTAGCGGAGGCGATAGCGGCTTTGCGCTTTTAAGCTCCACGAGCCGTTGGTGTAGATATCACCGGTGAGGTTGAGATCTACATAATCGTTGATAGCGAAGTAATAGCCGAGGCCTTGCAAATACATACCGCGCGTTTGGTCATCACCAAAATTCGGCATGATTAAGCCGGAAGAGTAGGTGTTGGTCATCGGGAAGAAAGCAAACGGAACGGCTATGGGCAATGGTACATCACCCACCACCAAATAAGCCGGACCGGAGGTGACGTTCTTTCCCGGACGAAGTTTGCCTTTCGTAATTTGAAGGTAGAAATGCGGATGATCATGATCATCGCAAGTGGTATATTTACCACCCGCCATCATCATGTCGCCATTATCCATAATCTTGGTTTTGTCAGCTATGATATAACCTTCGCCTTGTTCGGTAACGACATGGCGAACGAAAGCGCGTTTGGTTTGCAGATTATAGCTCATCTCATACGATTCATACGAATCTTCGCCTTGCTTGAAAACCGGACGCCCATGCCATTCTTCTGTAATGCTGTCGTACACTCCGGCAGAATAGATGGTGGATGAGTCGATTTTTACGCGAATGTAATCGGCAGTCAGGTTGATGTCCTTATATGTGATATCGCCTTTTCCGTAAAGGTAGGCCGCACCATTACCCCACATAACGAGTGAATCGTCAGAGGTATAATCAATTTGAGCATCCAGTTTATCGGATATGCGAGGAAGTGATGTTGAGTCTTTTATGTTGCTCTGGTTGATTGCTGCAAGTGAGTCGGTTGTGAAAAATGCAGAATCCCCCTGAAGTGAGGTGCTGTCAGCTGGATGTTGTAGGGTAGGAGGCAAGGTGGAAGTGGCGGGTTTGTCTTCTGGTGTCTTCTGCGTGGAGGGTTGAGTTGTTTGCTTCTTTAGCAGGTTTTGTGCGGCTATAGGGATAGGAGAAACAGAGAGCAGCAACACAGCTAACAGCTCTGTTGCCCATCGCAAGATATGCCCTAAATGTGGTCTCTTATCCATATAAGTTGTGCGTATGCGCGTACACAAGCGCGCATATAGCCTGCAAAGGTACAAAAAATATTCCAAATGGCAAAATTTAAGGGGTAAAACGCAAAAAAAATCAAAAAATTTACGCGTATGTCGGATTTTTTTTGTACCTTTGCAGCGATTTTCGGCTGATTGTGCCGATATAGGTAAGATATGAAGCAAAAAATTGAATCCTTATTGTCCGAAGTGCGCGCAATGAAGGCTCAGAATTTGGAAGAGCTGGAAGCACTTCGAATCAAATATTTGAGCAAAAAAGGCGAGATTACTTCGTTGTTCAGCGACTTTCGCAATGTGCCCAACGAGCAGAAGCGCGAGATTGGTCAACTTCTTAATGAGCTGAAGACGGCTGCTGCTGATCGTTTGCAAGAGATGAAAGAGGTGTTTGAAGCGCAAAAAGCCGATGCAGAGAAGCTCGACCTAACGCGAACGCCCGATCCTATCCCTATGGGCACGCGCCATCCGCTTTCGCTCGTGCGCGAGGAAATTGTAGATATCTTCTCGCATATCGGCTTTACGGTGGCTGAAGGCCCAGAAGTGGAAGATGATAAGCATGTGTACGGCATGCTCAATTTTGCTCCTGAGCATCCGGCTCGCGATATGCAGGATACCTTCTTCATTGAGAAAGAGGTAGGTGTACAGAAGCCTACAGATGTGCTCCTTCGTTCACACACTTCGTCTGTTCAGACGCGTGTGATGACGTCGCAAAAGCCGCCGATTCGTGTGCTTTGCCCCGGGCGCGTCTATCGAAATGAGGCTATCTCTGCGCGTGCACATTGTTTCTTCCATCAGGTTGAAGGATTGTATATCGATAAAGATGTGAGCTTTGCTGACTTGCGTCAGGTGTTGCTCTATTTCGCTCGCGAAATGTTTGGAGCGGATACCAAAATCCGCCTGCGTCCGAGTTATTTCCCCTTCACCGAGCCCTCGGCTGAGATGGATATCAGTTGTAATATCTGCGGCGGAACAGGTTGCTCCTTCTGCAAAGGCACAGGTTGGGTAGAGATTTTGGGTTGCGGAATGGTTGATCCAAACGTGCTCGAATCTTGCGGCATAGATTCAAAAGAATATACTGGTTTTGCCTTCGGTATGGGCGTGGAGCGTATTACGAATTTGAAATATCGGGTGAAGGATCTTCGCCTATTCTCGGAAAACGATATTCGCTTCCTTCAGCAGTTCGAATCTTGCTAAAAATACCCGTTTTTTAAGAAAATACAATAATAAACTGCATTTTTTTTGACTTTTTCTTGGTCAGGTCAAAAAAAAGATGTAATTTTGCAAGCTTTTTGCAGACGAATGGCTACAAATCAACCTTTAAATATGGATTTAGGTGCGCTTCTGGCGGGCCGCAATGAGTTTGATTATACGCTTGATGATGCGTTTTTTCAAGCGCTTGATCAAGACGTTATATTGGGAGGTGATGTAAAAGCCGCAGTCTGCGTGTTGGCGCACGAAGATACGTTCCAGTTGCACTTGGACCTTCAAGGCGAGGTGAGCGTAACGTGTGACCGCTGTCTGGATCCCGTAAGTGAGCCGGTTAAAGCTGAAGATGATTTGTTGATTAAGCTTGCTGCTCATGACGATGAAGACGATGATTGCTTGTATGTTGATATGACGCATCCGATTCTGGATCTTGGATGGCTTTTTTATGAAGAAATTTCGGTCAATCTGCCGATTGTCTGCCGTCACCAACCGGGTGAGTGTAATCCTCAGATGGAGGAACTTCTCCAAGCTCATCTATGTAAGACAATCGATGATGAAACCGAGCAAGAATAAGAAAAACAAACAAAAATTAATTAGATACAACTATGGCACATCCTAAAAGAAGACAATCGCACACTCGTACTGCGAAGCGTCGTACGCATGACGTAGCAAAGATGCCGACGCTGGCTATTTGCCCGAATTGCGGCGCTACCTACATCTACCACACTGTATGTGGTGCTTGTGGTTACTATCGCGGTAAACTTGCTATCGAACAGGCTGTTGAAGCTTAACATAGCATGAATGCTGTATCGACGCAAAAGCTCTAAGTGGGAATGCTTATTCCTCTTGGAGCTTGCGTTGTTCGCAGCGGCTCATCGCGTTTCGTGAGAAACGTTGTTCCGAAGAACACTTTAACTAATACGTTGGGTTCAAAAAAGAATCCTATTCCTAAGCAAACAAAAAAGATGGATTACAATAACAATCAAAATGGTGACGGCCAAATGCCGCGCCAAGGTGGTTATCGTGGTGGCCGCGAAGGCTACCAACCTCGTCAACGATTTAATTCCGACAATCAAGAGAATGGCGAACCGCGTTATTCGCAAGAGAGTGGTCGCCGTCCGCGAATCAATAATGCGGGCACTCGCCAGCCCCGTCCGCGTTTCCAGCAGCAGGGTGAAGGCGG
>CAMGMU010000009.1 GCA_946059305.1 uncultured Bacteroidales bacterium
CTGTTGCGGTGGAAAAAAGCCGGCAAAATCGAACAAGTAGAAGGCCTTGCCAAATATCGCCAACTGAAAAAAAGCTAACGAACCTTTACTATCATACTGAGATTATTGTAACCTTTTTCATACAATCAAGAGTGCGCAGTCCGGGAGGATAGCGCACTCTGTTTTTTAGAAGAAGCGCTGCGCTGTTTTCACAAAAAGTTCACAAAGTTCACAAAGTTCACACATTTTAGAGTAAGGATATGGCGCTTCGCGCGTTCCAGAGCCTGCGGCGTTCCAGTAGTTCCATTTGCGCTTCGCGCGTTCCAGAGGCTGAAGCCTGTTCCAATTGCGCTTCGCGCGTTCCAGTGGTCGGAGGCGGCGGATAATAGTGACTACTTATTTCAGGATAAGACAACCCAAAAAACGCCTCGGATAAGCCGAGGCGTTCGTTGTCTTTCGTTATTTATATGTGGGATACTTACCCACGAAAATTCATCAAATAAGATTCAGTGATATAATTAAACAATAAAAATCAGATTAACGCACTTCAATGCGACGCAAGAGGGTGCGATCACCCACCTTAGCGAGCAGACGGTAGGTACCTTTCTCGAGTTCGAAACTGGCATACTGCCCTTTTTGAATTTCCAATAATCGTGCGTCCATATCAAATAATCTCGCTTCTGTCATCTCGGGAGATGTCACCACTAAGGTGTTTTCGCAAAAACGAACCGTTAAATCATTCGGATCAGACTTGACGTTGGCCAAAGCCACACTTACCATCAAAACAGCTAAGGTAAACAGACTAACAAATACCTTTTTCATAACTAACTCCTTTCTTTAATGTGGGAACCAAGGCTCCCAACTGGTTACTATTCGAAAGACGCTGCAAAAGTACAGCGAAAAATTTATTTGACCAAGAAATAACGATAAAAAATACATAATTTTCGCAAAAATGCGTTATTCTGCTATCTATAAATTGCAAAATAGCCCTATTTTTAGGATGGTTTTGAGAAAAAGACCCTTGTTGTGCAACGCATCGATACTGCTTAGTTTCGATAGTTTTTGTGTTATCTTACCGATGCGTATAGTTCCAAAAAGCATCCAATTATCGCCATAACTATTGCACGAAAGAGAATTTTTTCGTAATTTTGCATCCGATTTCGAAAAAAATGCAAGTGAATGCAACCTTTTTGGGGTGCTTTGCGTTAAATAGGCAAACAACACAACAAAACTTCATTTAAACATTTTGTATTATGGATCTTTATGCGTATCAAGTTATCGTTTTTTTGAGTATTTTAATTTTTATTCTTGCTTTCGTTTCAATCGTAATGTGGTTTAAGAAACAAGAAAGCGCAGAGCGCACCAAGCTGATTATGAATGCGATGGAAAAAGGGCAGTCGCTCGATCCGGCTTTACTGCAGCCAAAGCCCCGCAAGTTCGGCTCCCTCTTCCTGCACGGGATGCTTGGCTGCGGAGTAGGATTGACCGTCTTTGGTATTTTGGCAGGAGCGATCGTTTTGTATCAATACCACATTGCGCAACTTCGTCATTTGAGCGATTTGTTACCGGTATCGATTTTTCTTTGCATTGGTGTGGCGCTGATTGTGACGTATGTTGCCATCAAGAATGCGCAAAGCAAGAAGAGCGCTGACGAAACGAAGCAGAAATAACTCACGTAGGGATTAGCTTCATGACGCGCGACCGTTTTATCTCATTGGTAAGTGCTGAGCAGGAGGGGCTGAGGAAGTTCCTTCTTGCTCTATGCAGGGGCAATGAAGCCGATGCCGACGACCTCTGCCAAGAGACCTTGCTGAAAGCGTATTTGAGCTACGATGGCTTTGTGGAGCGGTTTAAGTTTTCCACTTGGCTATACAAGATTGCCTACAACACGTTTGTGGATTTCTCCAGAAAAACGCAACACGAGGTGGCCGCGAGCGAATGTCTTGCCGACCATGCAGCCGAGGGCATAGCGGAAATAGCGGATGACAGTTCGGGCGACTACCGCTATGAGCCGCTCTATCGAGCGTTGGATGGCTTGCACATCAACGAGCAAACGGCTTTGCTACTCTTCTATATGGAGGATAAGTCGATTCTGGATATTGCGCTCATCATGCGCAAGCCAATGGGCACCATCAAGTCGTATTTGAGCCGAGGAAGGGTGCACCTGAAGAACGTTTTACAAACCGATGGTCGAACCCTGTAAAACGATTGCTCGAATCGTGCAAACAACAGGTTGAACAAGCAAACAACAGGTTGAACAATATCATCACAAGTATATGCAGAAAGATCAAGACATAGAGAAACTCTTTAAAGCCTATCAGCCAGAGGCTGGTAAGGCCACTCTGATGGCAGAGGTGGAGCGAAAAATGGACGTAGTCGATATGGTGAGAGGTGCCCATCAGGAGCAGATTCGCTGGATGACGTACGTAGCCGTACTGAGCATGGTGGTAGGGCTTGCTGTAGGCATTGGATTGATGTGGATAGTGTTTTTCCATCCCATCGATTGGGCGAACCTGCAAACGGGCGTTGGGCTGCTGCTCTCGCCGGAGATGGTGCTTTTCTTGGTGAAATATGGCGATATGTTGCTTTGCCTTTTAGCGATTGCGAGCATCATCCTTGGTGCCCTGCCGATGATTTTCTCCACGGGAGGCATCAATGTGGCTGCCATTAAAATAAGGCATTAAATTATTTATTAAAAAGGCTCTTAACGGGCTTACACATAGGAAGAGAAATTATGCGAATAGTGTTACAACGAGCCGCACGAGCAGAGGTGCGGATAGACGGTAAGGTGGTCGGACAAATCGGAAAAGGGTTTGTGCTTTTGGTAGGTATTACCCACGAGGATACGACCGCTGAGGCCGACCGATTAGCGAAGAAAGTGGCGCAGATGCGCGTGTTTGAGGATGCTGAGGGGAAGATGAACCTCGGTTTGCGCGAGGTGGAGGGCGAAATCCTGAGCATCTCGCAGTTCACCTTGTATGCTGACTGCCGAAAAGGCAATCGACCGGCGTTTATCAAGGCCGCCCGCCCGGAGGTGGCAGAGCCGCTTTACGACTATTTCAACCGCATCCTCCGCGAGCAATACGGGCTGCAGGTGCATACCGGCCGATTTGGGGCGGATATGAAAGTGGATTTCATCAATGATGGTCCGGTTACCATTCTTTTGGACAGCGCCGAAATGTAGGATGCGCATGTTTGGCGCCCGCCTACGTACGCATTTTTTTATAAAAAAAGCCCCATTATTTGTGTGTTTCATTTTTTTTTATTATCTTTGCAGCCGAATCACGTAAAAACCGACAGAAAGGTTGAAAAGATGTATAAGAAACTGATGATGATGGCGGCAGCTTTGATGCTGTCCGTTATGGTGTTCGGTCAGGAAAAGGCTGACCAACTTGTAGTTAGTGTAACGCCTGCCGAGATGACGGAAGGCGAGGAGGCTCGTTTTACGGTGGCCTTGGCATCGGCACCGCAGAAAGAGGTGACAGTGAAGGTGCGCAGTTTCTTGCTCGACCGATTGGTGGTGCAGGAAGGGGCATTGCTTACGTTTAATGACGAGAATTGGGAGACGCCCCAGAGTGTGGTGGTGAAGGCCGTGGATGACAATATCTCAAATGGTGAGCAGCAGGCCGAGGTGACGTTGCTCACTATTTCAAAAGACAAGGCTTTTAACGACTGCAAACGGACGTTGCTCATCAACATCAAAGACAATGATAAGGCGGGAATCAGCATTACGCCTAACCCCATTGAGCTCAATAAGCAGATGCGCACGGGCAGCATTTTCGTGAAGCTCACCACGCAGCCTACGTCTGACGTGAACGTGGTTGTTCGCAGCACTGACTCCAACGTGAGTCTGACCGGTAACACGATGACATTCAATGCGTTGAATTGGAACGTGCTGCAGGAGGTGAACGTGGTGGCGAGCGAGCGCGTAACCGGTACAGAGCCCATCAGCCTCGTAGCCAGCAGCCGCAGTGAGACGACCGCTTACAACTGCCTCACAGCTGGATGCGATGTGCGTATTGCAGGCGTGGAGCTCAAGAAAGATGAGCCCGAACCAGCGCCCCAACCCGAAGAGGAAGTGGGGAAGAAGGGCAAGCAGAAGAAAGAGAAACAGCTCACGCCCGAGCAGCTGAAGAAGCAGCGCGAGAAAGAGAAAGCGGCTGCTAAGAAAGCTGCCGAGAAGAAGAAAGCGGCTGCTAAGAAAGCCGCTGAAAAACGCAAGAAAGAAGCAGCTAAGAAAAAGAAAAGATGAGATTTCTGTTGCTCCTCCTCGTATGGACTTGTTCCCTTGCAATTGTTGCACAAAATAGCTTGGTTATCAATGAGTTGATGCAGTCGAATGTAGATTGCGTCATGGATGATTTGAATGATTTTCCTGACTCGTGGGTGGAGCTCTATAATCCGAGTTCCGATTCCGTTACGTTAGGCGATTATTCGATTGGGCTGACGCGCAATGCAAGTAGCGCTTGGCAGTTGCCGCATCATTTGGTGGCTGCCGGAGGGCGCACGATGGTATGGTGCGATAAGGAGAGCAAGCAGATGCATACAGACTTCCGGTTGGAGTCCGGCAAGGGTGGTGCCGTTTATCTCTTTAAGAATGGCGTAGTGGTGGATTCGGTCTGTGGGCTGAAGAAGCAACCCTCACCGAATATCGCTTACGGCAGGCAGACCGATGGCAGCAACGTATGGGGTTATCAGGCAGAGCCAACGCCCTATGCACCCAATTGCGGGACTATCTGCGCGCAGGTGTTAGGCGATCCGGTGTTCAGCGTTGTCGGACAGGTGTTCAGTTCGCCTACGGTAGATGTGATGATCAGCGTGCCCGATGATGCACCGGCCGGTACGGTGGTGCGTTACACTACAGACGGCTCTGAGCCTACGGAAAGCAGCCCTATTTACAATGGACGTCATCGATTCGCCAACAGCAGGGTGGTGCGCGCGAAGTTGTTTTGCGAAGGATACCTATCCCCAAGGGCCGTTACGCAGTCCTATATATTATTAAATAGAGCAGTGAATCTGCCTGTGGTTTCCATCGTGGGAGATGAACGCTATTTCTACGACAATCAGATTGGCATTCTCGCTGATGGAAGCGATAGTAATTACAAGAACTACAACCATAATTGGAGGCGTCCCATCAATCTCGAACTGTTTGAGAATCAAGATGAAGAGAGCGTTATCAATCAGCTTTGCGAAACGCGCGTTACGGGTAATGCCTCGCGCAGTTTCCCGCTCAAGAGTTTAGCCGTATATGCTCATAAGCGTTTCGGAAAGAAGCGTTTCGAATACGAGTTTTTTCCGGATCAACGTCCCGAACAGACGGATTATAAGTCGTTTATCCTACGCAATGCAGGCAATGATTTTGACTACCTCTACATGCGCGATGCCATTATCCAGCGCTCGATGGGTATGTATCAAGACGTGGATTGGCAGGCTTGGCGACCCGCTATCGTGTTGATCAATGGCGTGTATAAGGGGATACTCAATATCCGCGAGCGAAGCAACGAGGATAATATCTACACCAATTACGGCGGTCTCGAAGATATCACGCTTGTGGAGAATTGGGGAGGCATTAAGGAGGGTTATTGGAGCCATTGGGAGGCGTTTGCTTCGTTTATGCACACCAAAAACCACACTTGGCAGGAGTATCAGCAGATACTCGATTGCGAGGAGTATATCAACGTGATGATATGCGAGCTTTTCTTTATGAATCAGGATTTTCCGGGCAATAATATCGTATATTGGCGTCCGAATCAAGCGTCTGATTCCCTCCCTGCGAGGTGGCGACTGCTCTTGAAAGATACGGATTTTGGGCTGGGCCTCTATGGTGGCAAATATACGGCCGACTTCAATATGTTGGCTTGGATGTACGACCCGAATTACGACCCCGACCGCACATGGGCAAACTCCTACGAGCAAACGCGTATGTTTCGGTATGCCATGCAAAATGCTGATTTTCAGCGCGAATTTGTAGATAGGGCAGCCGTGTATATGGGTGATTTCTTGAACTTTGAGCGGTTGTGGCCAGAGATTTGGCGACCTATGTACAGCGCCATTACGAGCGAGTATTCAGGCTATCATCGGCCGTTGTACAATCAATGGTGGCCGGTGTATGCAGATGAATTGTATGCTGCTAAGTTGTGGCTCACGCGACGACCCGAGTTTTTTGTGCAACATATCGCACAGCAATATGGGCTCGGGGCTCCTACACCGATGCGTATCAATCAGGACTTGGCGGAAGCCGATACAGCTGGCATGCGGGTGTTTTTCAACGATATCCCCCTCACGCGACCCGTTTGGAATGGCCGTTTCTTCAAAAATCGCGCTATCCGATTGAGAGCCGAGGGTGAGGCCCTTACGGTGACCCAATGGGAGGTGCGATTTACGGACAACGATGGAAAGATTCTCACGGAGAAACACGCGGGCAGCGAGTTGCAGTTGACTATTCCCGACAATTGCAAATTGCTCACCGTGAATGCTATTGCAGAGCATGCTACCGGCTTTGAACAACTGCCGTCAACTGCTGTAAAGAAGATTTGGCGCGATGGCAGAATCTATATCGTGCGCGGCGGCAAGACGTATGATATCATGGGGCGCGAACAATAATTTGACTTGTTTACTTAATATGAAACGTTTAGCTATTGCATTATTTACCTTATTACCTCTTGCCACCATGGCAAACGACAGCACAATGAATCGCCTTCAAGCGCGGGCGCAGGAGCTCATCCAGCAGATGACGCTCGAAGAGAAATGCGCGCAACTGATGAATTCGACTCCCGGTATCGAACGACTGGGTATTCGTCCGTATGACTATTGGAATGAAGGTCTTCATGGCGTAGGCAGAAGCGGTCGCGCTACCGTTTATCCTGAGCCCATTGGATTGGGCGCCACTTTCGACCCTGAGTTGGTGGAGCGCATCGGTGACGCAGTGGCAGAAGAAGGGCGAGCCAAATATTGCATTGCGCAAAAGCAGGGTAACTACAACCGCTATTCAGGCTTGACCTATTGGTCGCCAAACGTCAATATCTTCCGCGATCCGCGTTGGGGACGCGGCATGGAGACGTATGGCGAGGACCCCTATCTGACCGGACAATTGGGGGTAGCTTATGTGCATGGGTTGCAAGGCAATGACCCTGTTTATTTGAAAACCTCCGCCTGCGCCAAGCATTTTGCTGTGCATAGCGGTCCGGAATCTACGCGTCATGAGGCCGATATCCATCCCTCGATGCGCGACCTCTATGAGACGTATCTCCCGGCTTTTCGTACCTTGGTGGAAGGTGGTGTAGAGAGCGTGATGATGGCATACAATGCCGTTAATGAGAGCCCCTGCTCCAGCAATATCTATCTGATGCATCTCTTGCGCAAGCAATGGGGTTTCAACGGCCATATCGTGTCAGACTGTGGGGCGGTGGATGATATCTATCAAGGGCATGGCGTGGTGCCGACAGCGGCTGAAGCCAGCGCGTTGGCCATCAAAGCCGGTTTGAACCTCGAGTGTGGCAGCACGTTCCATGCACTCGGCGAAGCGCTCGAGAAGGGCCTCATTACAGAGCAGGATATCGATAAAGCTCTGCTTCCACTATTGCTCACACGGTTGAAGTTGGGTATCATTGACCAAGATCCTGCTTGTCCTTACAACAACGTGCCGGAAGAGGTTATTTGCTCCGAAGCGCACACGCAGCTCGCGCTCCGTGCTGCTAAAGAGAGTATGGTTTTGCTGAAAAATACCAATGGGCTTTTGCCCCTCCGAAAAGATACCAAGCGCATCTACATTACGGGTGAGGGGGCTACTGAAGTATATAATCTGATGGGTAATTATTATGGTCTTTCGCCGCGTTATACCTGTTACTTGCAGGGCATCATCAATATGGTTTCCAACGGCACATCCGTGGATTATCGTCCGGGCTGCATGCTTTCTACACCCAACAGCAACGATATCAATTGGGCTATCGGCGATTCACAAGGCTCAGAAATCACGATTGTGGTGCTTGGCAACAATGGCAATTGCGAAGGTGAAGAGGGAGAGGCGATTGCCAGCCCGCTTCGTGGTGACAGAGCCCATCTGCGTTTGCCCGAAGCGCAACTGGATTACCTACGTAAGATTCGTGAGGGGAAGAAAGAAGGGCTTATCCTTGTGCTCACGGGAGGTAGTCCCATCGATATGACTGAACTCTATGATCTTGCCGACGCAATCATCATGACGTGGTATGCAGGTCAGGAGGGCGGTTTGGCCCTCGGTCAGTTGCTCTTTGGAGATGATAATTTCTCGGGTCGTCTGCCCATTACCTTCCCGCGCGACGTCAACGCATTGCCGCCTTTCGATGACTACACCATGCAAGGCCGCACCTATAAATACATGCGCGATAATATCTTCTTCCCCTTCGGTTATGGCCTTACCTACAGCAAGGTGCGCTATTTGGATTGCGCCATTGCAAATGTCATTAGCAGCGGTCGCGAGAATGTTACCACTGTCAATAACCACAGTCGCGCAAACAAACCCATCGCATTGAAAGCCAAGGATTTGCAGACCATCACCTGCCACGTGACGCTCCGAAATGAAGGTAAGATGGCAGTGGAAGAAACGCTGCAAGCGTATGTGCGTGTGCCCGGAGCAGATGCACCCCTTCAGCAACTCGCAGCTTTTGCTCGTTGCCCATTAGCTCCTGGTGAGGAAAAAACCTTCGAAATACGTATCCCAAAGCAGCAGCTCCTTACGGTGAATGCCAAAGGTGAAAGCGAGCTTCGCAAGGGTGAATATAAACTGACGTTTGCTGCGGCTGCACCCTCTGAGCGCTCTCAAGAATTAGGCGTTGAGCATACCGACCTCGCATTTACAATCAAGTAATATTCTTCTTTTAAATAAAACAACGAGCAAGCTCTATTATTCAACGGGCTACGCCCTATTAAACAAGATTAATTTTGGTAATAGGCCATAGGCCGTTGTATAATTTTGTTCTTTAAAATAAAACAAGATTTCTCAAGATTTTTCAAGATTTTTTTCTTTAACGAGTAATAGGCCTAAGGCCGTTGTAAAATTTTGAGAAATTTTGTTCGTTTTTTTCGCTCATATGTATGCGAGAGGCGTGTGTTTGTAGCAATATTAAGAATCCCCACCGCACGTGCGATGGGGATTTTTGAATTACTTACTTACGAATAGAATTGTTGTGTTTCGATTATTCGGAAAACGCTATAGCGGTTTCATTCATTCACTTTGCAGGATGATTTATTCTACGGAAGCGGAGTAGGGGAAAGCTTCGCGCTGAATAGACGCATTCTGCGGTTTGGGTTGTGCGTTTGCAAACTCAAACTCATAGGATTTCGGTCCGGAGAACGACTGCCAACGAATGGTGAGTTTCTGCTTGTCAGAAGCCGATTGCTGCAGCACTTCGCGCACATTGAATGCGATGAGCGCATCGCCCGCAACCCCTACTGTATCGCCTTGTGCATCGTGGCGGAGCGTCAACTCGAAGGGGTTATCCGGATTGGTGCCGCTTAGCAGATGGAGATAATGCGTTTTGCCGGGAGTGCCCCAAAGCGTACGGATGCGGAGCGTGAGATAGCCATCTTCAGCAACTGTCACCCAATCACGCATAATCTCAATAGGGTCTTTCCCATATACTTTGGCATCATCATCGCCTACCGATGGTTCAACGGTTTTGGTGCGGATGGAATCTATCCAATTGATGCTGACGGTGTTATCCGCTAAGGAAGCGGTGGTGTAATTCACCAACGCACGCACTTCTTTATCGCCAAAGGGCGACTGCTTCATATTCGTAGGAGTAAGGACAACAGAGTCGTTGAGCTGAAGCACAAACGAATCGGTTGCTGGTTTTACGGTAACCAATGCTGTAGGATAATACAGCGATGGTTCATCGTTTTTACATGAGGTAAAGGTGGCGGCAAGTGAGAGCACGGCCGCACTTAATACAATATACTTTTTCATAACAACCTTAGCGATACAAAAAGCATGCCAATCGTATTGCTTGGGTGTATGCTGCTTGTAAAAGTCAGTCTTGCTATCTGTTTCTGCTTTGCAATATTCCGAGTATTCCGAATAGATACAGCCCCTTAGCTATGAAAAGAGGATATTCCAGGAATGATAATACAACAAATAGGAAGAAGAATATTGTAAGGGCTATTCTCTGCGATGATGCGCCTTCGGATGTTACCCATTGCGCCTTCTTCGGCAGCATGTAACCCGCCATCGTGAGATAGAGCATAATAGAAAGCACAAAACCGATTATGCCCGTTTGTGCCCAGTCTGCTATGAACTGATTATGCGGGAGCATTTTGGTGCGATACGGCCAATTCATTACGGTGGCATCTTCCGGTATGGTGCCGATATTCGGCCAATAGGAGATGCCGATTGTTTGACTCATTTCTACCGGATTGAGTGCCCCGACACCGCTGCCCAACCAGGGTTTCTTCTGTACGTACTGCCAGCAGAGTTCGTGCATTAATTTCCGAACAGAGTCAGATTTGAACGACTGTATTTGCGGTTGTAATAGGATGCCGGCTGCAATACAGGATAGCGCTACTACGCTGATAACAACCCATCTTGCTGCTGGTTTATGCCATGTGTAAAAAAGGATAGCGCACGGAAGAATAACGAGCGAAAAAATCAGTCCTATGCGCGATTGAGAAAAGAGTGCGAGGAGTAGAGTGCCTGCATGCAGCAGCCCGAACATGAGTGCCATCGTTTTTCGCTTTGCTCCATGCGATGGCGCATACGCTATCGCTGCTGTTGCTGCTGTTTGGTTGGCGTTGTGGTTACCCATTTTCTTGAGTGAAGGGAGCATGAGGCAGAGGGCGAGGAAGAGCGGTAGCAGGTTGTAAGTTGGATGCGTATAGCCGGTATAACCACCTAAAAAGCAGAAGACCACTCGATATACGAGCAAGTCGTTGATGGTGCTTTTTTGAAGAAATGGCCATTCCCAAGGCAAAATGCCGAAATGAATACAATTATATACTACGGCTATTAATCCGACAATTACAAATATGCCAGCAGATTGCAAAAACGGACGAATAATCGTTTGTTTCTCTTCATCTGTAAGTTGAATCATACAACTGTACGAGCACATAACGCATAGGGGCAACATTTCCATCGACATCCCTAATCCGCGTTGTTTCGCAGCTGACCATATCAGCGATACAAACCACCAACTTACATAGGCAATGCTGACGCCCGTAAGCGCATTCATGCGGAATGCAGGCCTCTCTTTCATCAGGTAAAGCAATGCAAACAAAGCACTCAGACCAAACGCCCAGTACAGCGCTATATAGCGCCATAGTGAGCATACAAGGATAGCGCTGAGGGAAAACACATAACCTTGACGAGCATAGTTGCCGCGGCTGAAGGGTGTGCGCACCAAAGCGATAAGCAAGGGCAGAAAAACGAGTATGCCTAAGTTGCTGATGATGGGAGAAATCATGTAGAAAGAATGCAAGTTCGAAGATAATAATAGAGCATCTTAATTTGCCGAATCGGATAGAAAGGCTTTCGCGGCAGTTTGCCTTTGTAGCGCGCAATAAAATCATCGATGGCATCGAGCACACGCTCTGAGTTGTGTCCATCACGATGCGCTTCGTGGAAAGCCGTATAGTCGTTGATAGCTTGCATGAGCGAATCCGGATGCGTGAGCGCCTGCTCAATTGCCGGACCAATCTCATGGGCTTCCTGCACATCAATAAGAAATGGCCCCGGGTGGGTATTGCGGTAGGTAACAGCCGGCTTGTTCGTCATCAAATACTCTACAATAAGGCTACTGCTATCGCATAGTAATACGTCGGTCTCGCGAAATGTTCGAATGCCTTCATTGATCCGGCGGAAGTCGATATTTGGATGCGCTGCTGCCAATTGCTGATATTGCCGGAGAAGGGCAGGCTCATCGAGCTTTGGGTGAAAAGTGATAATCCAGTCCCAATCTTTTGTTTCTGCCAAATGCGCAATCACAGGCGCCATCATCCATGCAGATGAGATGCCTTTGGAGAATGTGGGAGCATAGAGAATACATGGGCGAGCTCGTTCAGGGTCAGGTTGCAGCGGGAAGAAATCGTCTACTTTGCTCCAACCCGTTTCGTAAATCTTAAAGTAGTCATTCTTCAAGCTGAGTTCACTGAAGTAGGGGGTGCTACTTGGCCCTTGTGTGCAGTAAATATCCCACCATCCGCGTAGCGTAAAATGGTCGTCGATTGCTTCGATTCGCTTTCGCATCGGATAGCCGTGAAACACTTCTACTTTTACTCCGGGGAAAAATGGATATACCCAATTACCGGGTGCGATTACGGCTATGGGTGCGAACGCTTTTACTTCTCGAAGGGTGCGCAAGCGTTTTTCATCGACTTGCAGCAAGTCTGGAGATGTCGATTCTATGAACCATGCCGCCTCATCACCTCTCTGACGAATAGCACGTTGGAGGGGACGGAGGATGCTATATGCGTAGGTATGCGAAACGAATAGAAGATAATGCTTCATATACTGAGCTTTTGGAGGATTTCTTGTGGTGTGATGGCCTGCATGCAGGGGTAGTTGCCAAACTGGCATTTGCGATTGCCAAAAACGGAGCAGGGTCTGCAAGGGAGATTGGCTTGAATGCAGTCTGACTCACTCTGTCCGTAGCCGAGGAATCCGGCAAACGGATGGGTTGCACCCCAGATACTTACTACGCGGGTACCTGCCAGCGAGGCTAGATGCATGTTGGCAGAGTCCATCGTGAGCATCACACGCAGTTTGGCTATTGAATGAATCTCTTCGCTCAAACGTCTACCGGGGGTGAAACGCACATTCGGATAGATTGTACTCCATTGGCGCATCTGCTGCTCTTCTGCAGGGCCACCTCCAAACAAATAAATGGGTTCTTCCTGCTCAGATAATGCGGCAATAACTTCTTCCATCTTATCAAGCGGATATATCTTTCCCTGATGTTTGGCAAAGGGAGCAATGCCAATTCCTTTTTTATCAGTGTAAGGTGTGGGCTGCCATGATGCTGTTTTGATTTGAAGTTGATGGAGCACATTTGCATAACGCTCTGTTGTGTGCAAGAGTGGCATAAGTCGTTTCTTTTTTCCTTGGCAACAAAGCATTCGCTTTTCTCTACGCCCTTTATCAATTACGCTTACGGGAATACCCCTTAATATGAAAAAACAACGAAGAATCTTTGTTCGCAACACGTCGTGCATGTCTGCTACGGCATCAAACTCCTTTGCCAGTGCCTCATTATGCAGCCTTCTTAATCCTATTAATCCATTGTAATTCTTGAGGTTTACACCCCAAATGTGCAGATTCGATGGGGCACTATTGGTTACGAGCTCAGCATTACGATGGGAAGTAAGAAGTGTAAACGTGCAATCGGGTTGCTCAAGAGCAGCTCCGTACAGCACAGGGAGCAACATGGCAGTGTCGCCCAACGCTGAAAAACGTATGACGAGGATATTTTTGGGCATCCTTATTTGCGATATAGCACGGGGTTGGTGCTTGCATCGTTGTACATCTTCATCTGCTTATATACGCGCATGATGCGCTTTCCGCTTGCGTAATCTTTGAGCAAGCAGGATATGGCTTCTGACAAGTCCGAATATTGCTGCAGAAGAACGTGCAGCTTATCTTTGCATTTTTGGATATGTTCTGCACTGGCATCTATGCGATTCACTTGCTCTTGCATGTGATACATTTTCAGGTGCAAGATACTCAATCGATCAATAGCCCATGCCGGAGATTCGGTATTGATGGTTGCATCCGGAAGCGGCTTAATACTATGGAATTGTGTCCAAAAATAGGAGTCAATCTGCTCAACCAAATCCGTTCGGTCCTGATTGGATTTGTCAATTCTTCGTTTAAGCAAAAGGGCTTCTTGAGGATCAATATCTGGATCACGAATAATGTCTTCCAAATGCCATTGTACGGCATCTATCCAATTCTTTTGATAAAGATCATGCTCAATAGTGCCAGCTGGATAAGGGTTATTGCAAGGCTGATTAATGTTGTCAGTAAGATGGTAGTCTTCTACTGATTGATGGAAGATTTGGTTAGTGGTAAGGATGAAATCAGTCATTTGTCGTTGTTCCATTTGAATCGGTTATGGCTCCAGAGCCAAATAGATGGTTGTTTAATAATATTTGCTTCGAGTAGTTTTACATACTCGCGACTTACGAATCCTTCTTCGCAGCATTGCGCGTTGGTTGTGATGGGAAGGAGCCGAATGTTGTAATGTCCGCGTGATGGCATTGTGATATCGGCATAATATACGGGGTACGCAAACTTCCGAGCAATTTTTTCGCTGCCAGTAAGAAAAGGTGTGTTATGGCCGAAAAAGTCCGTATAGAACTGCAAACTTCTCCACGATGGTTTCTGATCTGCCAACATGCAATAAACCTCTGCTTTGGAGGATTCTTTGCGCAGCCTGACTGCTTCTCGTAGAAGTTTATGCATCTCAATTGGTGTGCATCCTCGTTTTTCTCGAATTTGCATCATGATGCAATCTGCAGATTTATTGTCAAGTTTTAGGTAAATAACGTTGGTATGGATGCGGTTTCTATCCACTCGTTTGGCTACATCGGCCATCCATTCCCAACACCCCATATGACCTAACATAAAAACGCCACCTTTCTGCTGGAGAAACGCTGCTTGCGCTTCGTCCAAACCTTCAAACACTACCCGCTCGCGTAGTTCTTCATCGCTTATTCTATACGCATGGATAATTTCTACGCATAAATCAGCAAAATGATGATAAAACTGCCTTGCCATCTGTTTGCACGCTGCTTCTGACTTCTCTGGAAAGCAGTAGCGGATATTGCTCATCACCATGCTGCGGCGATAGTGCACAACATAATAGAGCAGGGGATACAATACAAAGGATGCTATCGCGTAGAGTACACGAAGGGGTAAAACGGACAATATGCGAATGGCAATGGACATGAGATAATGGTTATTCTAGCTTTGTTTTCTTCTTTAATACGAAATCTCTACCGAGGTAGTTTTTCCGCACAATAGGATTAGACGCCAACTCTTCGGGCGTGCCATGGAAAAGTATTTTTCCTTCAAAAAGCAGATAAGCACGATCTGTAATTTGCAAGGTTTCATCTACGTTGTGATCCGTGATGAGAATGCCGATATTCTTATCTTTCAAACGCCATACGACGTCTTGAATTTCCTGTACGGCAATAGGGTCAACGCCGGCAAAGGGTTCGTCGAGCATGACAAAGCGAGGCTCAATAGCTAAGCATCGAGCAATCTCCGTACGTCGGCGTTCCCCTCCAGAAAGACGATCACCAAGATTCTTCCTCACGTGGGAGAGATTAAATTCACGGATGAGTTGTTCCAGTTTTTGTGCCTGATATTCTTTGGAAAAATTTGTCATTTCCAATACGGCCTTTAGATTATCTTCAACTGATAGTTTGCGAAACACACTGGCTTCTTGGGGAAGATAACCAATTCCCCGCTGTGCACGTTTGTACATGGGAAAACTAGTGATATCTTCTCCATCCAAAAAAATCTTTCCCGCATTGGCCGTTACGAGGCCTGTCGTCATGTAGAAAGTAGTAGTCTTACCTGCGCCATTCGGCCCAAGTAATCCTACGATTTCGCCTTGATGAACTTCTATGCTTACATCGTTGGCTACTGTTCGTTTTCCGTATTTCTTCACCAAATGTTCTGTTCGGAGTACGGATGATTCTGTATGTGAATTATCGTTCACTTTAAGTGCTTTTTAGTGTATATCTTCTATCTCAACAACAACGGGGCAATGGTCAGAATGCACAACCTGCTGAAGTATGCTGGCACCCTTGATGCGACTTCGTAGTGTCTCTGAAACCCAATGGTAGTCAATGCGCCATCCTGCGTTTCGAGCTCTGGCTCCGAATCGCATACTCCACCAAGAGTATTGGTTAGGTTCTTGGCAGAATAATCGGAAAGAGTCAATAAGTCCGGTTTGCTCCCATTTGTCCATCCATTCTCGCTCTTCCGGCAAGAAGCCACTTACGCCTTTCTGTCGTTCGGGATGATTGATATCAATAGGTTTGTGGCAGATATTATAGTCACCGCAAATGATTACATTGGGGCGCTCTTTTCGGAGTGCTTCTACCCAAGGAAGGAAAGCGGCTAAGAAATCCATCTTAAAATCTTGGCGAACGTCGCCTGTAGTGCCACTCGGCACATATACACACACAATAGTTAAGTCACTATAGTCAGCACGTAGAACGCGTCCTTCTGCATCAAAACGCTCAATTCCCATACCTGCTTTCAGGAAATCGGGTTCTTGCTTTGAGAAGATACACACACCCGAATACCCTTTCTTTTCGGCGGAATAAATATAACTCTTGTATCCTAATTCTGCGAAAGCATGCGTATCAATCTGGTCGGGTTGAGCTTTGCTTTCTTGAATGCAGAAGACATCGGGATTTGCTTCTGGCAACCAGGTAAGTAGTCCTTTGTTGATAGCCGAACGAATGCCGTTGAGGTTATAACTGATAATTTTCATTTTTTGATATAAATTTGTATGCCTTTAGAATGATGTTCTTTACCTTCGCCATCATCGCCAACTTGGATAATATAGAATCCGGGGCTCAAGTCTTTAATTTTGACGTCTGTTGTGATTAGATTGCCACTAACGTCATAAATGGCTTCGATTTTTGTATATGTTCGGCCTTTCTTATCTTTGGCATTGGCAGCTTCTGTTGCCATTGGAGTGAGCCAATCTGCACCGCCCATGAAGTCAAAACAAATGCGGTCGCCATCTTCCTGTATATCCGTAATAGGATATTGCTCATAAGGCAAGAAGGTATCAGCTCCGCTTGGGAAAAGGTCATTCTGCCGACCATAGATGCTATTCGTTTTACCATCAGCTTCGATGATATCCACGCCCAATTTGTTAGCGGTGTTGTTTACTGTATTGGCAGTCCATGTGCGATAAGTATAGCTCACCTTGGTAATCATCATGCCATGACCAGGTAGATGCTCATCCCATTTGGTGTTTTGTCGATTTTCTATCAAGTAAAACTCAGTAGGATTGGGGTCATTGCCTTTAAAATTGCATTCGCCTGTTTTGGTGATGATATACGCTTTGTTGGAGGTTTGCAGTTCATCAAGAATAGGGCTGGCAGGTTGATTAAGCAGGGTCGGTGTAAGCCATCCGCAGAAGAATCGCTCATAAGCAGAATAGGCAGGTGGCGTATTGCCACTATTGTTATATGGTCCCACATCCATTACGTCCCATTCCGTCATGGTTTTATGGTTGGAATAGTCGGTAGCATAGAGATCCGGCAAACCGAGCACATGAGAAAACTCATGAACAAACGTACCAATACCTGCATGCTGTTTACTGTCGTAGGCAATCTCGTTGCCGCAGGCGTAGGTATTAAGTAACTTGCCATCCAATTTTACTGTTTCAAAATAGCTGACGTAGTATGTATGTGGCCAAATCGTGTTGCGGATGTCGCTATCTGCTTCTCCGTAACCAGCATAAATGACATAAACAAAGTCAATCTCGCCGTCATTATTACAATCATATTTCGTAAAATCGATGCCATCTTCGTCAGCAAGTTGACACGCTTCTATAATCATTTCGTATGCGTAATAATCGTCATAACTGCCGTAATAACTCATGTTTTGACTGACCGTATAAGGTCCTACCACTTCAAACTGAGGTGAATATTGCCCCATCGATTGGTCTTCAAAATACGTTTTTGCAGATCCTTCAGCATGCACTTCATAGCGGCTACCTCCATACGTATAGGAGTAGTCTCTAACATAGTTATCAGATTGAATCATCGCCTTAATATCAGCCACATCAGTGGAAAATTCCTTATCCTTGAAGTTTACTAAGATTACCAATCCTCTTGGAGCAATATTGAGCGGGATCTCCGTGTTTTGCATAGCTGCTGTTCTTTGTGCTTGAGCGTAGGGCGAGCGGTTGATTCGCTCTGCAATGGCAGCATCGCTCAATTTTTCAATAGGACGATAGTAGCCATCCGCTTGTTGTTCAATCCATCTGCCTTCAGCATCTTCCAACCAATGAAAGCGATGATCCCCATAGGCTTTTACGATTAATGTATCACCATTGGGTTGCACTACTGCTCGCTCACCGGGCTTGGCCACGATGGCATGACTGCAGGCAGCAGCACATAGTAACATGCATATGAGTAGATTTTTTTTCATAATATTTGTACGAATAGAGTCATTATATGATGGAACCGCGGGAACGTACCTACAGTTTGGTTCCAAAAATTGAGTAGATATTTCCGTTTTTACGAATATAGAGTTGCCCGTTATGAATGATTTTTTCCGTGCTGTCTGTCGAACAATCGTAGAGCCCAGACTCCGTAGTCCCTGGTTCTTCTGTTTCTGGGATAAAGGAACTGGAGAAAATGAAGCGAATAGTGCTATCCTGCTCCGTAATGGAGGAGATGTAATGGTCAGGAATATCCATATAGCTCGTTACATTCCTCGTGCCCGGGAAGGGAATCCTACTATCGTAATAGTAATCTCCTCCAGCAGACACAATCATTATATGTGGATCGTTTTCGGGGCAATTAATTTTATTCTCAATCCATAATTGAAGGTCAAATCGGATTTTCCAAAGCAGCATGCCATGATGAGGAAGACCTATATCCCATCCATTTTGCTGTCGATTTTCCATATAGTAAACCGCAGCGGTATCATAAGGAGTAGGCATGACATCGTTTAGCGTGATGCAATAGCCGCTGTAATTGTCTTGCGGAATTATTACTTCTTGAGAATCAGTAAGGAGTGTAGGCGAACTCCAACCCAAGCAGAATCGGTCGTAAACGGAGTAATTAGGAGGCACATCGCCATCTATATTATAGCTACCACTGCCCATCAAACTGAAAGATTCGGGAGTCAGGTAATTTTCGTGGTTATATCCATATTCTGTGTCGTAATAGTCGAGTAATCCGATTACGTGACTATACTCATGGCACAACGTACCGATGCCATTGCGTTTGGGATTCGTCAGACTAAATCCGCGTACATTACGAATTGTGGTTCTATAATTCAGTTCTGAACTGTATGCAAACTTACCGATAGTCTTTCCTCCGAAAGTGTACTGAGTAGTGTCCATATAATCCGTTAGACTGCAATTCCCAAAATATATCGAAGATGGAATATCCCAACTGCAAGGCCAAAGTGTATTTTCTCCTCCTCCATCCGCTTCACCATAACCGGCATAAATAAGATATACAAAATCAAGCCAACCATCTTGGTCGAAGTCGTAGTTGCTGAAATCTATTCCGGGAATTTCTGCGGCAATCGAGCAAGCATGCAGTACAAAATCTCCAGGTAGTACGTCATCCTCATCTTCGTTGTTTGATCCATAATATGCAGCATTATTGGGAAGTGTAACAGGACCGACAACATCAAAAAACGGATTATACTGACCTGCAGATTGATCATAAAAATATTGGCGCACACTGCCGATTGACAAATCATAGGTGTATGTCTTCCCGTTGAGTAATGAGTCCATTTCAGCAGCACTATTGGACGCATGAAATTGCTGATCTTGGAAATTTACGAGAATAACCAACCCTCGTGGTGGCAAATCGGTGCTCTGACGCATTCTTGGAGAACGCATGTCTTCTCGTTTTTGTACTGCTCGGAGCATTCTCCTATTACTTTCTGCAGAAAGTATTTTTTCGTATGTGCCATCTTGGCGACGAATGTATTTCTGGTTTATACTATCCACGTAAAAATGGCAAAATTCGTCTCCTACTAGTTGCAACGTAACAACTGAACCGTCAATGAGGGTGGCGGTTTTCGTGATTCGGCTTGCCGGTATTGCTCTCATGCTCGTTGTAAGTACAAGCCCGATTCCGATAAGGAGAATACGCAATGTAAATGAGTGTGTTTGCTTCATGTGTATTGTTTTTAGCGTTTGGGAATTTGTTTACGAATAATCCATTTATTTTCGCATCTGCTGCGATCTACTTCGTTATGAGCCTTACGCTTTAAAGCTACAGCTTTCCGCTTGGTCTCACCTTTTTTTCCGGAATATTCCTGCCAAACGGCATAGCAAAAAAAGCCTTTCTCATTTTTTTGCAGAAGTAGGCCGTCAGCGGTGGTGTAAAAATGAAATCGTTCATCGCCAATAAGGCGCACTTGAAGGGTGTCACCGTTGGGTTGGATATAATCAATTATGCCGGGATGGGCAGGTACTGCTTGAGCGGATATTACTATCTGCAGGAGTACGAAAAATGGGAAAAATCGCTTCATTGGTTTGCTTGTTTGACTTTTTTAAAAAGGTTACTTGCAAATACAAAATTGTTGAGATCCGCATTTGTTTCAGAATAGACATTATCTTTGGTTCCTTCCCAAACCATGCAGCCATCTTTGAGAAAAACGATGTGATCGCCAATCTCGAGAATTGAATTCATATCATGGGAATTGATAACGGTGCAGATTTTGTATTCTTCGGTAATTTCATGAATGAGTTGGTCAATTACTAGCGACGTTTTGGGATCCAATCCGGAGTTGGGCTCATCGCAAAAGAGGTACTTGGGATTCATAGCAATTGCACGAGCGATAGCTACTCGCTTCTGCATTCCACCTGAAATCTCTGCGGGCATGAGATTATATGCAACTGGCAGAATATTTACCCGACTCA
The DNA here is from genome assembly GCA_946059305.1 of uncultured Bacteroidales bacterium. Lineage (GTDB taxonomy): Bacteria > Bacteroidota > Bacteroidia > Bacteroidales > Paludibacteraceae > Colicola. The sequence continues at coordinate 20,589 of CAMGMU010000009.1, forward strand.
AGCAAAATTTGGCCCGATCTTCCATTTCTTTGCGGGTCATAGAAGAGAACATTTCCAAGGGATACATGACGTTGCTTAATACCGTTTCAGAATCAAACAGTGCGGCACCTTGAAATAACATTCCAACTTCTCTACGAAGCATGATAATCTCTTTCTCTTTCATCTCAGGTAGATTTCTTCCATCGTATTCTATTCGACCGGAATCAATGGAATGAAGCCCAATGATAGATTTCATCAACACAGTTTTGCCGCTGCCAGACTGCCCAATAATCATGTTGCATTGGCCATCAAGCATCTCGGTAGAGATATTATCCAATACCACATGATCGTCAAAACTTTTATGAACATTTTTTACCGAAATCATCAGCTTAGCATCAGTTTTGTTAAGAAAATATCAAGAAATAGAATTACAACGATGGATTTGACGACTGCATTTGTAGATGCTTTACCTACTTCGAGTGCACCACCATGTGCAGAATAGCCGTAATATGCACTCACACTGGTAATAACAAAGGCATAAATAACGGACTTCACAATCGCGTAAGGGACGTGATGCGTCATAAACGCATACGTGATGCCATAGACATATTCATCCACCGTAAGAATACCGCCCCATGCTGCCATACAGTAACCACCAATAAGAGCAGCTCCTACTGAGAAAATGACGAGCGTGGGCATCATCAGCATGAAAGCAGTAATCTTAGGAAGTATCAAGTAGTTAGCGGAGTTTACGCCCATGATTTCCATGGCATCAATCTGCTCAGTAATACGCATTGTGCCAATTTCAGAAGCGATATTAGAACCTACTTTGCCAGCTAAAATCAAGCAGAGGATAGTACTCGAAAACTCCAAGAGCATCGTGTCACGAGTAACAACGCCCACCGTATATTTGGGCAAAAGCGGATTGGCCATATCGAGTTTAATCTGCATGGTCATGATTGCTCCGATAAACACGGAGATAATCAAGTCGATGGGCACAGATTGCGTCCCCAACTTATCAAGCTCCTTAGCAAATTGACGCCAAAACATGCGTTGTTTATCAGGTCGCCTGAATACTCTGCCAAGCAGAATAAAATACTCGCCAACTATTCTTAAAAACTGCATTTATTCTATAAAATTACATATACAACTTTATTATCAATAATATAAAGTCCACTATTAGAAATTGTATGAATCCTGCGGCCCATAATGTCATAAATCACGTGTTGGCCGGGATGAGAAAGGATATCCTCTAGTGCGGAGAAGAGTCGCACCTCAATTTCGCAGGATGCATAAACGCCAGATCCGTCTGTTGCCGAAACTGTTATGGTCGCTTTTCCTTCAGCAATGCCTACAATATTGCCTTCATTATTTACTATCGCTACTTTTTCGTCAGAACTAGCCCACATGAGGGACTGAATCGTTGCATTTTGTGGAGAAATACTGGCTTTGAGTTTACTGTTTTCTTCTACATAAAGCAGTAATGATTCTGCATTTAGAACGATTTGTTCTACGTATATTGGTGTAACGATGATATGGCATTGGGCAGATTGAAGTGAGCCATCCAATGCTGTACAAATGATGTCAGCTTCTCCTACTTGGTAAGCTCGGCATAAGCCATTCTCAACGCTGATGATATTGGGATTTGAACTTTCCCAATTAACGTCTTTGTGTGCATTGCTCGGTTGGATAAGAGCTTGTAAGTAGATAGAATCATGAATTGTAAGCGACAGTGATTCAATAGCATGATCGTTATCTTTTAAACAAATCTCAAGGCTTGTGACATATGGTGCGCTGACAATGAAGCGACAATTGCTGCTGATTTGTGAACCATCTGTAGCATGTGCGCTAACTATTGCAGTGCCTTCTTGCAATGCCACACAAACGCCATCATTAACGCTGACTACCGAAGTATCCGAACTTGTCCATAGAAGTTGCTTAGTTGTAGCGTTGGTCGGGTATGGGGTGGCTATTAATCGAATCGTATCACCAATAAAGCAGTTTGCTTCTGCCATGTTGAGCACAATTTGATTAATGAGAATGGGCTCAACCTCTATCTCGATGGAGTCAATAGCGCCATGACCATCTGCTGCAAATGCAGTTACAACAACTGTGCCAACGGCTAATGCGATGCAGCGGCCAATAGAGTCAACGCTTATTATTTCAGGATGACTACTTTGCCATATTACAGAAGGGTTGGTAGCATTGAGCGGGGTGATTTCGGCGGATAGAAGGAGGGTGTCGCCAATGAGAAGGGTATTTGTTTCGCTCGATAGCAAGATTGACGAAACAAAAACGGAATCAATGGTTTGACTATTGTTGCTAACTTGCACAATACAACTATCTATCAGGTTGGTGCCATCCATGGTAGTGGCATAAATAGTGGCATTACCTACGGAAATACCACTCACAACCCCTCGCTCGGCAATAGCAACAGATGAGTCGCTCGATGTCCAAAGCAGTTCTCTCTGCGAAGCATTGGTTGGCAAAAGGGTATAAGTAATAACTTGCTGCTCACCAATGCTAATCTGCATGGTGTCGGACTCCAACTGAAGCGATTCTGCCACAATTGGACGGTTCGATACTGAGATACGCAGTGTGCGTGAAAAGCGTGTAGTGCTTGTGAATCCATCCGATGTTTCGATATATACGGTTATTGTTACACTGCCTTTGGTCTTAGCTATACATGTGCCAGTAGAGTCAATACTGATGATGCGTTCGCGACTGCTTTCTGTCCATCGGTAAATCCTTGCATCTGCAATGTTTGGAACAAATTGGTAGTTGATTTGGAACGTATCGCCAACGTAAATCGTATTTGGTGCCGACAGAATTACGTTTTCAGCTGCTGGCGCATGGCAAAAAACAATGCATTGTGCTTCAAGATTGGAGCCATCTGTTGTGCGGACGCGTATGGTGTCCAAACCATAACCAATAATGCGTACGAATCCGTTATTCACACTCGCAACTCCGTGATTAGTGGACTGCCACTCTACATTCGGATTGGTTGTGTTAGCTGGGAAAATGGTAACACTTAGCTGAATGCTATCATCCATTTGAGCGCTCACATACGTTTTGTTGAGCATGATATTGGTTGCTAATATAGGTCGAACACGAACCAAACAAGTATCAGATAAATTCGTGCCGTCTTGCGTAGAGGCAATGATATATGTTGTACCAACGGCCTTTGCTGTACATTGGCCGAGACTGTCAATTTCTGCGATTTGAGTGTTCCTACTATGCCAAATAGGAGTACGAATGGCTGCACTGTTTGGGGTAATTGTAGCGTGCAGCGAGGCTGTTCCGCCAGGATAAAGAAGAATGGAGTCTTCCTCAATGTTGATAGCTGTAGAAAGAGAATATACGGCATACTCCTCCTCTGTCATGATTCGAAGTGTGTCGTCGGCCGATGAAGGAACTTCAAGATAAGCTTCGTTGGCAGGAAGATAACTCAATCCAGATACTTTAGCAAAGCAGAGCTGTCCATCTTCAGTAGAAGTGAGAACGCGCATAGTAACGGGATTATACGCTATTTGTGCGTCGGAAGAATAGGCTTTGCGATTGGGATTACAGAAGAAGTTTCCCTTGAGTTTATTGCCTTGAATGGGCGAAAGATTAGAACCTTCTTCGATGTTTACGCGATTGTTGTAATGATTTGGTCCTACGCATTTGATATACACTGGCGTATAGGGAGGCACTTTGCCTGTAATTTCGCTAAAAATGGCTGCACTCCTATATACCTTATTAATATAATACGCGCGAAGTCCGGTGTTTTGCAAGTCGATAGCAAACGATGCATAAAACGGACGATAATACGTGTTGCCAAACTGAACGGTAGGCAAAATACCAAAGTAGTCACCATTATAGCCAAACGGAATAACATTCCATTGGATATAGGCACCTTGTCGATTTGTGCTGAGGTAGCTACCCTCCAGATTGGGATTGTTTTGATTATCGAGTTCGCCCAAATATTTGGTTACGCCATTAGAAGATGCATATACCCAAAATGTACCGTTAGAGCGGCGGCTGGTTTCAACATAATGTTGAATGAGCTGATAAACGCCTGTACCTTGTGCTTCGATATTGTATTTATGGGTAGCAGCATCGATTTGGCGAATGAACATCACGCTTGCAGGATCATAATGCAGGCGAGCTGTATCACGATGCAATTCGATGGCACCCATCTCTGCATCCATCGTTGCATAATCAAGGCTTCCTGTATTATCTAATACATAAGCATAACGTCCTGTACCATAGTTTTGTACACGGTAAAAACCATTGCTCGGGTAGCCCTGAAAAGGAGACTGCGCAAATGTAGCGCAACTGGCAAAAAGGAGGAGTAATATTTTGTAGAATCGTTTCATCGTTTAGGATAAGAAAGTCAATCCCATATTGCAGGGATTGACTTTCAAAAAGTTCATTAAGTAAAAGAACAAATTTTTATTCCACTATGCAAATTGCAACGCGGTTAAGAATAGCGTTGTCATACGGTTGCTCGGTATCACCCATAGCCTTGGTGATGATGCGGTCAGCAGCAATACCATGCTTCTTGATGAGTTCGTCTTTTACGACAGCAGCACGCTTTTCAGAGATACGCTGGTTAACAGTTGCGCTACCAGTAGCCTTATCAGCATAGCCAGTAATCGTGCACTTAGCTTCCGGATGGCTCTTCATGTAGTTGACAACCTGCTTAATTTTCAGATATTCAGAAGTGGAAACGCGGTTAGAAGAGATGGAGAAGAAGATTTCTACCTTCAACGGTTCCTTAACGAATACGGTATCAGTCTTCTCAACAATCTTCTCAATTTCTTTCTCAACAATCTTCTCAACGATTTCAGGTTCGCATTTTTCTTTCTTCACTTTCTTCTCGTCGTAGAGAGCGCCGAAGTTGTAGCGAGCGGTTACGAGAGCGTTGATATACCAGTCGGGGTTAAATGCTTGCTTGGAGTTGTACTTGTCAGCGAGGATGTTACCTTGGAGCTCCAAGCCGAGGCGGAAATGTTCCGTAACGCGGAAATCCACCGTTGCACCAGCCTGACCGAGAACGCTTGCTTTACAACCTTGCCAAAGGTAGATCAGACGCTCGTTACCGTCAGCCGAAGGACCAAACGCATTGGTGAGCAATTGGTTAGCAGCAACAGCTTCGTCGTTCTTGAAGAAGATGTTTGCACCAATACCGAGGAAGATGCCAACGTTGCAGATTCGGTTGGGATTGTAACCACCAATTAAATTGGTAAGGTCCATGGTAACATCGAGTGCGGGTGCAACATAATACCATTTCCAATCCAGAAGTTCCTTATTGCCGTTAGCAGCAAGATAAGCAGCCTTAGCAGCCTCGGAGAGGTTAGCGGTGGGGATGTAGCCATCGCGGCTCTGCCATGCGTTGATATTGAAGCGCAAGCCCCAAACCGGAGTAAAGTTATAGCCGAAGCCAAGCTGAGCATTCGGAGAAGAAAGGGTAGCAGCATCTACCTCACCAATGGTGTATTGGTAGCCAAATGCAGCCTGAATGTACCAATGAGGGTTAAACTCATATATTGTAGAGTCTTGCGCTGTAGAGGTAGAATCTTGCACCTCTTCTGCTTTTGCCCCCATGAAGGCGAAGCAGAGAACAGCCGACAAAATGAATAATCTCTTAAGTTTCATATTGATTTATCTTTTTTTTGGTTATACGATAGGGTCAATATTACTTAACAGTTACGTAATACTTACGCTGAGAGATCTTGCCAGAGAAGTCAAGAGCCGAGTAGAAGATCTCGTAGGTATAGCCCTTTTCTGCTTGGAATGCAATACCATAACGACTGCCATCAAGAACGGTGTTGAAGTTAGCATTGTTGGTGTTAGCTGCGGTAGCCTTGCTTGCAGCCTCTGCGCCAGTAGTGTTGTCCCATACGTTGGTAACGGCTATGAACTTCTTGTAAGCAGGAGCAATGATTTCAGCATTGAAAGAAGTGGGGTAGAGCACGATAGCACCGGTAGAACCTGAGCAGTTGAATACAGATGGAGCAACGCGGCTGTTAGAAAGGAAGTGGAATTCGCCATTACCTTCATAGAGCATCGTTACCTGGAGGAACTGGTTCGGGCTGGTGAGCTTGTTGTTGATGCGGGTGATAGCAGCATTAGCCTTGGCTACGAAACGGTTGTAGTAGTTGATAGCGGTGTTACCCTTACCGATGAGGTTGGTGATCATGCCGTTAGCTTGGTCGATAACGCCCTCGATCGGAGAGAGCATACCATTAACCTGATTAGAAACCTGGTTGTTGATTTGCGAGATAAGGCTGTTAACTTCGTTGTTTACACTTGCCTCCCAGCTGGCAATACCAGCATTGAAGTTGGTGTTGAGCCAATCCTCGAGGTCGTCGAGAGGTACGGTCTGAACGGTGGTGTTGCCGGTAGGAAGATTGGTAACAGGATCAATTTCCGGTACGTTAACAGAGATGTTAACGGTAGAGAGGGTGCTGAAGTCAATAGCAGCGAGGGTAATGTTAGCCGTACCTACGCTGAGGCTGAAGTCGAGGTCTCCAACATTGATTTGATAGTTAGGCAACTCATCGAACGGACGGAGAAGCGGGAAGTTCGGGAAGTTTACATCCTGAAGTGCTGCATACGAAAGCGGCTTGATAGAGTTAGCCGTGATCTTAGCAGCTGACTTGCAAGAGTGCATTTCTCCGAGGGTGTCAGGCCATTCAACCTTGAGCGCATAGAGCTGAGCCGGACGGTTGAGGATGCCGAGGAGGCTTGCAGCCAAGCTGGTGAAGCTTGCGTTGTTGGGCTCGCGCTTGAGCAGGTGATAGAACTCCTTAGCGTTCTGCTTGAGCGCCTCGGTGTTGAAGTCGAAGTTGGCTTCTTCGCAGTTATCTTCCGGAAGAAGAGCAGGAGCCTCGTAGAACGAATACGGAGACTTCTCCTTACCAGGAGCGCGGTTCATACCAGCGTAGAGCACTTCTTCGCTCGGTACAACGGTGTCAAGTTCAATCGGGCAAGCTTCGCCGATAGAGTTAACGAGAGAGAATTGATAGGTTTCGTTGATGTCAACTTCGCCCGGGTTGATAAAGAAATAAATCTTACCAGCGCCTGCGTTCTCGCTTACAAGTACCGAACCACCAGCCATGGTGAATTCACCAATGTTGAGGCGAGCAGCTTCAGCAGCGCTGAGCTGTGCAGAACCGTTAATGAGCAACGAGTTGTTTGCCGTTGGGAACTCGATAGGCAGGCTGCTCTTGCCGTAATATGCAAGGAGCATGTTGCTCGTTACGTCAAACGGAAGAGCCATGTAGCCGAATACCGGGTTGGTAGTACCATTGAGCTCGATGCTGTAGATGGCGCGGTTGAAACGGTCTTCCAATACATCTACGCGACCAGTGAGTTCGTCAAGTCTCGACTCGATAGTCTCGATGCGGTTAGTGAGGGCATCGATACGGCTGTTGAGAAGATTGAAGTCGTCTTGGCGAGCCTGGATTTCATCGGCCAAGTCAGATTGAAGAGTGAGAATGGATGCCGTGTTGTTGTCAATTTGGGTTTGAAGTGTAGTAACGGCAGCATTGATAGCATCATCGGTGTATTGAAGAGCAGAGTCCAAGTATGCTTGCGCCAATGAGTCAATGGTGGCAATCTGAGATGCAAGCAGAGTGAGCGAATCGCAATGCTGCTGCATGTGGAGCTTGAGTGCTTCAATCTCAGCAGAGTCAGCTTTAGCAAGCGTGAGTGCGGCTGCAGCATCGGTAAGAGCCTGAGCTGCATCTGAAAGAGCCTGGTCGGCTGTGTTTTGCGCATTCTGAGCTGCAATCTCTACCAGTGTCATACGATTCTGAAGATCCGTTACATCGGTCTGGAGCGTACGGATTTGCGTGTGTACAACAGCGGTGTCAGCAATCAGAGTGGTCATTTGATTGGTAAGCGCGAGGATCGCTGCCGTGTTGGTAAGTACTGAGGTTTCGAGCGTACCTACTCGGGTAGCAAGATCTGCGATGTCCAGTTTGTTTTGGTTAACATCATTCTTAACATCGTTAATCTCAGAGCCGAGCGAGTCAATCTTAACCCTGATGGTGTTCGTGTAGAAATTCAAGAGCTCTGCAGCTACAATCGAATCTACATTGGGGTGAGGCGTGCAGGTGCAAGAGTTGATGGCTGCGAGATCAGACTCCAACTGATTAACCTTGGTTTGAAGATCTGAGATTTCCTGTTCAAGGGAAGTCTTTACGTCATTCATGTTGTCATTGACTCTGTCGTCGCAAGCGGTAAAGCTTACTGCCAATACGACAGCCAACATGAGTGTGCTGATTTTGTTTAAAAGTTTCATGTTGTAATGAATTAATAATTTTGTGAATTTGTTAATTTATTTGTTTTAACTTGTTTTTTTAAAGAAATTCTGTCTATTTCGTAAAATTTGCATGTTAATAATTAAAAAATTTGCCGTGTAAAGCGAATGTTAACGGATGGATACACCTTCAAGTGGTTGACTGCATCGGTGTAGCGCTTGAGCATCGGATTGGTCACATCAATCTCTTTGATGAGATCGGTTCCATCGTGTGTGATCATTTTGAGTGTTCCCCAGCAGAGGATTCCTGCATCAACGGAGAAAAAGGAGCGTTTATCTCTGGAGATTGCCGTCCGGTAACCAAACCCTACATACGGGCGAACAATATTGCTGCGGACATCCAACTTAATCATGCCGTTTTCGTCAGGAACCATGTTGTATATATCTCCTGCCTGATGGCTCTCAGACGTATGCTTATAGGTACCAACGGCTATTCCGAGTCGCCCCATGCTCAATATCTGATCCATCATCTGAGGCGTGAGGCTGATGTCACCGAAAATCTGTGCCGGATTATCGTTGGCAACAGCGTCTTCCACTTTGTTGTAAATGTTGTTGAATGTAGAAAGTGCAATGAGCGTACCCATGTCCTCTGCTGCATTTTCAATATGCATCACCTGCTTGGAACCAACATATAGGCCTATACTGAAAAACCAATTTTTCTTTCTAAATGGGAATACATCCACAAGGATTTTTCCATTCCAAAGCTGCGTGGTGGCTTTCATGTCGATTTGCTCATCGAACTGAAGTCCCGTGATGTCGTGCAGAATACTGGTGATACTGTCAAAATTGGAAGTACCCGTACTGCCCGTCTGGCTTGCATCAAAATGTTTGGTGAGTCTGATGCTCGGCAAGTAGCTCATTCCGGCTCTAAGCTGAACGAAATTTCCAATGGGTAAGGCTAAATCCAAACTGACGCCTTCTGTACCAATTCCAATACCGATGGCAAGGTGGTTGAAGAGCAGTTTATCAGAAGCATCCGTCAGCAATTCTGTCTCGTTCTGTTGTTTGGGAAGAGAATAAAACAATGCCGTAATATCGGAGGAAGCTGCAGACTGTGCTTCCTGTACACCAGCCGTTATTGCTGCGGGTTGCGTTTCCGTTGTTGCATCTGCCGCTGCGGACACTTCAGCCTCTGCAGACGAAGCCACTACCAATTCGCTCGCGTGCGCTCTCGCACACGCGATAAAAAAAACAAAAGCAATGAGCAGGATATTTCCCACTCTGCTAATTGTTTTATAACTAATACAAATTTCTGTCAGCGTCTTTTTCACGTATAATATAGGTTTGTAATAAACGTTCAAGAAACGCCTGCTTGCAGACAGCCGTTCGCTTGAAAGTCAAAATCCGGTGCAAAATTACAACTTTTTTTTTGATTGACCAAATGAAAATGCGGAATTTTACAATTTATTTGCATAAATCCGCATTTATTTACGTTATTGGGTAAAACTCAATACTAAAAGATAGGTTTTGCATCCAATGTTACGCGAGAAAAACATAGCATTAACGCATACGAATCGTACGAACTACGTGTAATCTACGTAGCTATACGTGCGATGAGAGTGCGATGAGAGTGCGATGGTCGTGCAACGAAGATACTATTTTTTGGCAATCTGCATCACAATTTCAGCAATCCTTCGGGCTGAATCCGTTTGAGCAAGGGTGAGCACATTGGTGTGGAGTTGGCTCAAAAGGGTATCGTCTTGAATGGTTTGCAGGAGTGTGCTGACCAAAGAGTTGGCTGCATCTACGTCTTTGACCATGATTGCTGCATCTTTCTTTACGAGTGCCATCGCGTTGTGCGTTTGATGGTCTTCCGCTACGTTAGGAGAAGGAATCAAAATACTCGGTTTGCCGAGTAAACAAATCTCAGAAATCGACGAAGCACCGGCTCTTGATACTACCAAATCGGCAGCAGCATACGCCAAGTCCATACGACTTAAAAATGCCGTGCAAATAATGCGGTTATCTGATTGATTATCAGTAGCTTTATGGTACGATTCGCTACATTTGTCGAAATACGTTTTACCCGTTTGCCAAATCACGTTGATGCCCGCTTTTTGCAATTCTGGGATGCCCGCTTGCATGGCTTCGTTGATGGTGCGAGCACCTAAACTACCGCCAATCACCACGAGTGTTTTTTTGCTTGGATCGAGCGTTATGCCGTATTCATTTTTGAAGTATGTAAAGGCTTCTTCTCGTGTGCCAGTCAGGAGATTCTGACGAACGGGATTACCGGTCAGCACTATCTTCTCGGCAGGGAAAAAGCGCTCCATCCCTTCGTATGCCACACATATTTTTTGTGCATCATTTTTCAGCAGTTTATTGGTGACGCCCGCAAAGCCATTTTGCTCTTGCAGGAGAATGGGCACTCCCATTTTGGCTGCCACTTTCATTGCCGCTCCACTGGCATAACCGCCTACGCCAACCCCTACTTGAGGCTTGAAATCGCGGATGATTTTCCTAACCATGTGCATCGAGCGAAGCATATCAATCATCACGCTTATATTTTTGAGCGGATGCTGTCGGTCGAACCCTCTTACAGGCAATCCTACAATCTTATAACCAGCTTGTGGCACACGCTCCATTTCCATGCGTCCGAGTGCGCCTACAAAAAGAATGTCGGCTTCCTTATCCAGCTCGCAAAGAGCATTGGCAATACTTACTGCGGGGAAGATATGACCACCTGTTCCACCGCCTGAAATGAGATACTTCATATGCGTTTTTATTGGTTGAGATCAATAATTGGTATTTCGTCGAGCGACTCGCTTTTAGCATCTTTCTGCATGCCGGTTATTTGGTTTTGCTCACGACTCACAGCCATCATTACACCGAAATACAAGGCTGTTGCTACAGTAGATGTACCACCCTTAGAAATCATCGGCAACTGCTGGCCGGTCACAGGGCCTAAGCCTACGGATACCGCCATACTGATAAGCGCCTGACAGACAATCATTAGCGCCATACCCATCATCATGACCATTGCTCCATGGTCTTCATAGCGCGCACTCACGTAGCAGGCTCTAAAGAGGATAGCCAAATATACGAAAATCAAAAACACGGCCCCTACAATGCCTGTTTCTTCTACGATGATGGCGAAAATATAGTCGGCATACGGCAATGGCAGATAGTCTCGCTCCTGGCTGTTTCCGGGCAGTACACCAACGGGCGAAAGGCCGCCACGAGCTACTGCTACTTTTGCCATAGAACGCTGGTAATTATCGTCGTTGATTACATATGTATCGCCTTCTTTTTTCGAGCGTTTCTCTTCGATCATATCGTCTATACGGCTCACCCAAGTGGTTGCGCGTGATATGAGCTTAGGCAGTTCGCGACCGGGCTTGATGAAAGCGTACTCAACGACAAAATAGCCGCAAACGAGCACGCTGATGGCAATCAGAAGTGCCGCTCCCCATTGCCGCCAATCTACGCCGGCGATGATCCATATCAATAAGACCACACCGCCCATCAATACGGCTGTGGACAGGTTACCTACCATAATCGGTAGGATGGTGATGGCGGCTGCTCCCAAACTGTAATAAAACGCTTTGCGCATCTGCTCTGGCGTTTTGGCGCGTGATAACAAGTCTGCCACCACAATAACCATGCCTAATTTGGCAAATTCGGAGGGCTGAAATGCAATACCCAACTTAAACCAACGGCCTGCCCCATTTAATGTTACTACAAACGGATTATGCGGAATGAGCATGGAGAGCAAAATAAGCACCATTATACTCCAAGCGCCATACGCAATCATGCGAATCAGCCAACTGGGCATAAACTGCATAAACCAAGCGCAAACTACACCAATCAGGATGAATACCAACTGATGGCTAATCGGCCCCAGGATGGAGTCATCTGTAAACACCAAGGTGCTCGTAGCGCTCGAAAGTGCTATGAGGGAAATGACAATCAGCACTAAAAACAAAGCCCAAAAGGTTTTGTCAATGTAGCGTCTGTCAAAGCGCGGGTTGTTGGCTGTTGAGCCAAGCAGTTTGTTTATTAATTCCATATTCGTCTATATAAAAAAGTTTAGGTATGTTCGTCTTGACTGTTGTTGGCTGTGCGAATAATTATCGAATCTTGAGGGTAAGAATAGTGAATGCAGCTAAAATGAGCGTTACGATACAGAAGCGAAGCACAATCTTTGTTTCGTGGTGCAAATCTTTCTGTCCCTTAATTTTGATGATGCAGTTCGGATCACGGCTGAGCACTTGATCCACAGATGTGCGAAAATGGTCGTGAATAGGTGTGCGCTTCCATATTCGTACAGGATGACCGCTTTTTTTCGTGAGCTTATAGACTTGCGTTTGCAGAATCACGCTAAGACTCTCCATCAGGAAAATGCCGCAAAGAATCGGCAAGAGCAATTCTTTGTGAATCATAACGGCCGATACACCTATGATGCCGCCAATGGTGAGACTGCCGGTATCACCCATAAAAATCTGTGCGGGGAATCCATTCCACCAAAGGAAACCTACCAGGGCTCCTACAAAGGCAGCTAAAAATACCGTAAGTTCCTCACTGCCAGGGATATACATCACGTCGAAATAGTCGGCAAACACCGTATTTCCGGAGATATAAGCCAATACAATGAGCGCTACTCCTATGATGGCCGAATTGCCAGCACACATACCATCCATGCCGTCGTTGAGATTGGCGCCATTCGAAACGGCCGCCACAACTAACACAGTCAGCAGCACGAAGAAAACCCATCCTGCCCGGTATTTCCACTCAGGGCCAAGCCAACTGAATATATCTGCATAATTGCAGTTGTGATGCTTAACGAATGGGATGGTAGTCTGCGTGGATTTTACTTCCGGCGATTTATACACTACCGATACGTTGTTTTCAATTCGCGTATATACCGATTCGTTCATTACAGCGGCCGGACTATAGCGGAGCGTAAGACCAACGAGCAAACCAACTGCTACTTGACCGAAGATTTTTACCCACCCATTTAAGCCATCTTTGTTGTGCTTAAACGTCTTGATATAATCATCGGCAAAGCCGAGTGTACCAAGAATAATGGTGGTAAGCAGCATCAAAAACATATAGACGTTGCTGATTTTTCCCATGAGCAGGCATGGCAGCAAAATGCTCAGTATGATTACAAGTCCGCCCATAGTAGGAACGCCCTTTTTCTGTACGCCAAACGGGTCGGTTTTCTCATCACGCTGCTGCTCAGAGATATGTTTTCGCCTGAGGAAATGAATAAACCATTCGCCCAAGAAAATGCTGATAATGAGCGCCATCACTCCCGCTACGATGGCGCGGAAGGAGATATATTGGAAGAGTCTTGCGCCTGGAATCTGATTAAAATAATCGAAAAGATAATATAGCATATTTTATGAGATTTGCAGATATTACATATACTTTCTTACTACCTCGTGGTCATCGAAATGATGCTTTACTCCTTTGATGATTTGATAATCTTCATGGCCTTTTCCGGCCACAAGAATGACGTCGTTAGCTTCTGCCATCATGCAAGCCGTACGGATAGCCATTTCGCGGTCTTCAATAATGAGCGTATCGCGCTGTTCTGCTTCGGTCAGTCCGGCTATCATGTCGTTGAGGATATCAGCCGGCTCTTCATCGCGAGGGTTGTCAGATGTGAGAATGAGGCGGTCAGAACCATGTTTGGCCAGCGATGCCATCATCGGTCTCTTCCCCTTATCTCTGTTGCCTCCGCAGCCTACGATAGTAATCAGACGGCTGCCCTGCTTACGAATCTCGTTGATGGTATTGATCACGTTTTCTACTGCATCTGGCGTGTGGGCATAGTCGATAATGGCCGTCCATCCTTTAGGAGAGGTAATTGACTCAAATCGGCCGTTAACGGGCTGCAAGGTAGAGAGTACACGCAGCACTTCGATAGGCTCAAATCCAAGGCTTACGGCTGCTCCGTAGATGGCTAAGATGTTCGATACGTTGAATCGTCCTACAAGTGGAACAAACACTTCCTGCCCATTGACTTGGAGCAGCATGCCATCAAACCCTTCTTCTAAGATTTGCGCACGATAATCGGCCAATGCTCGAGTGGAGTAGGTGCAAACGGAAGCTTGGCAATTCTGCGTCATGATTAAGCCGTTTTTGTCGTCTTTATTGGTGATGGCAAACGCGTTTTTCTTGAGCGAGTCAAACAGCCGCTTCTTCGTATCGCGGTAGTTGTCAAACGTCTTATGAAAATCGATATGGTCGCGCGTGAGATTGGTGAAAATGGCGCCATCAAAATCCAATCCTGCAATACGCTCTTGCGCTATGGAATGGCTGCTCACTTCCATAAAAGCATAGGTGCATCCCGCATCTACCATCCGCTTGAGCAAACTGTTGAGTTCAAGGGCATCGGGGGTAGTGTGTGTGGAAGCCACAGACTCGTCTTCAATATAGTTCACCACGGTAGAGAGCAAGCCTGCTTTATATCCCAAGCCGCGAACAAGCTTATAAAGTAACGTGGCGATAGTGGTTTTCCCGTTGGTGCCCGTCACGCCAACTAGCGTCAGATGCTTACTCGGTTGGCCATACCATTGGCAGGCTAATTCGCCCAACGCTTTGGAGGAATCTTCTACAATGATGAAGCAAGCTTCTCGCTCTGCTACCTCTTTCGGAATGCGTTCGCAAACGATGGCTGTAGCCCCCGAGTCAAGCGCTTTACCGATATAATCATGGCCATCTACTGCTGTTCCTGCTTGTGCTACAAACAGCGTATTCTTCACTACTTTGCGAGAGTCAAATGCGATGGCGGCAATGTCAATATCCGTATTGCCTACGGTGTTCAGCACCTTTGCAGTGCTGAGTAATTCGTTGAGTATCATAATTTGTTATCGTAATTCCAAATAAACCATTTTTCCTTGTTGAACGGCTGTTCCTGCAGTTACACTCTGCGAGACAACCCGGCCCTTACCGGTAAGTTGCACTTTCATACCTGTCTGTTCAATTGCATACACAGCATCTCGTGCTCCCATACCTATTACATTGGGCACTTGGTCGCGATTTACTTTTACGGCAACGCTCTGCATCGTATTATCTACCTTTGCCCATTCAGAATCTACTTTACTGACCTGCACCTTGGCTCCTTTGGCTGCGTCTTTGATGCGACTTTGTTGCCCGCCTTTGATGTGCGGTTTGGTGATAGAATCGTATGGTAATTCTATTTCTTCTGAGTCAGTAGTACTCATGCTGGCCATTGTGCGTTCTGCTATATGGCGAACCACACGGCCGCAGTCGCCACCTGCATCGTAGTAACCATATTTGTGAGGATGATGAATCACGCAGATGCAGCTGTATTGCGGATTATCTTCCGGAAAATAGCCAACGAAAGCAATACGGTGGTGCCGATTCGAATAGCGTCCATTCTCGAAAATCTGAGCCGTACCCGTTTTGCCGGCAATCTTTACGTAATTACTTTGGGCTTTTTTTTGCTTCCAAGGATCTTGAGATGCCGTACCCAGTTTATTGTCCCAAACCACTGCATGTAAGCATTCTTGGATAGCTGCTAAGGTGCTGCTTTTGCATAAATTAGAAGTGATTACTTTGCTCTCAAAACGCTTGATAGTCTTACCTTCTTTACTGATACTTTCTACTAAAAGCGGGCTAATCATTTTGCCGTTGTTGGCAATGCCGTTATAAATCGTAAGTATCTGTAATGGCGATAATTCTACCGAATAACCATATGACATCTTGGCCAAAGTGGTGTTGTCATTTGGGCGACTGATGAGCGGCTTTTGCGCACCCGGGATTTCGCAAGGCAGACTGTCGGCAATCCCCATTCGCTCCAATCGGTCAGCAAATTTGCTGCCTTTCTTTTCGTAGGCTTGCGTAACAATCTTGGCTAATGCGATATTAGACGATGCCGCCATTGCATCGCGGATACTATATATGGTATCTCGCGGGTGCGCATCGTATATGCGTGTATCGGAATATTGCCAACCGGCTCGATAGACTTCGATAGAGTCGTTGTGGTAATCTATCTTGCCATCATCCAATGCAGCCATCAAACTGATGGTTTTAAAGGTGGAACCCGGCTCCACGCGTGTGACAGCATGGTTCATGGTTTCTACGTATTCGCCATCTTTGTTGCGATCGAGGTTGCTGATAGCGCGGATTTTGCCCGTTTTTACTTCCATCAATACGCAACATCCCCATTCGCCTTCTATCATCTCCAAGCGTTGTCGCAATATGCTCTCCACCTGATCCTGTATGTCGGCATCAATGGTCGTATGAAGGTCGCATCCGTTTACCGCATTCTTGAGTACAACATCCGTATTGCCCGCGCCTATTCGTTGGCGTTGTTTTAATCCGGGCTCGCCTTTGAGTTCATCGTTGAATTGCTTTTCGAGGCCGGCTATACCCTGCCCGGTTTCTCCGTAAATACTGCCGAGCGTTCGTTTTGCCAGACTGCCGAAGGGCATCACACGCTTATGGCTATCTTCTATTATTAAACCGCTCTTATAGCGTCCTCTTTTGAAGAAAGGCATGGATTCAACTGCCCGCTTATCTGTATAACTCACTGGATTGGGTTGCAGCTTAAAACGTCCGTCTCTATTGCGGAAAGCACGAACGAGAAGCGTGCGATATTCTTGGGCGGATTTGTCTTTGAAGATGCGCGACAAACCTGCCGATATGCTGTCTACATTATTATAAAAAGCCGTGTCTCCGTTCATGTGAAGGGCCTCTACTCGAGTGTCTAAGATGAGGGTATAGCGAGGTAAACTGCCTACGAGCAGGCGACCTTGGCAGTCGTAAATATTGCCTCGTAGTGGTGGAATAGGACGCTTCGATGGTATTTGCTTTTGTGCAACCTGAAGCCATTGGTCACCCTCTTTGTATTGCACAACAAGGATTTGTATGATTACGGCCGTGAAGCCCATCATGATGACTCCAAAAATCAACACGAACCGAAATATGATATGTCGTTTCTTTTCCATTAGTCTATCGCGATGGCAGGTTGGTTACTGATTTTTACGGTGCTTCCATTTTCTTGTAGCCGCTGGAGGATATACGATTGTCGACTTTGCTCTACCAATTCGGCTTGGAGCGTAAGGTATTCAAAATGGGCGTCTTCGAGTTGTTTGTTGAGTTGCGAAATCTGTCGCTGCTGCGTTTGTGCACGATAGTTGCAAAACATGTAGATTACAAACATTGCGCAAATCATACCAACGAATGGCATCTGTGCGCGAACGCGCTCCCGAAGAAGTACGTCACCGCTCATTGTTTCTTGAAACGTTTTCTTAAAGTTCTCTGACGTGAACAACTGTTTCAGATTTTCAAAAAATGGTTTCATAGCGAGGTTGAATTGAATATGTATGTGTTATGTATGGTTGTTTGGATTTATTCTCGACAACTTATGCAGTGGAATATCTTCTGAAGATGTGGGTTGAATATAACAGGATTTTTATTGGATGGATTCGATTTTTGTAGCAATGCGAAGTTTGGCGCTGCGACTGCGAGGGTTGCGAGCTATTTCTTCGTCAGTAGCTACTATCACCTTCCCATTTTTACCGCCAAACGGACAAATCAGATTGCCGTAGAAGTCTTTCTTAACATGGCCTTCAAGATTGCCTGTTTTGAAGAAGTTTTTTACCATCCTGTCTTCGAGGGAGTGATACGTAAGAATGGCGAATCGTCCTCCTGGCCGCAACATTTCTTTTCCGGCCAACAGCATCTCTTCAAGTGCCTTCATTTCGTCGTTTACTTCAATTCGAAGAGCTTGAAAAATGCGAGCCAAGTCTTTTTTTGCATATGTATCAACTTCGATTTCTGATTGGTGAATCGTAAGTTTGCCTCCGGTCAGTATTCCTACCAGCTGCTCGGTGCGGAGAATAGGCTCTACTGATCGATGGCGAACAATCTGTCGGGCTATCTGTCGAGAGTTTTTTAGTTCTCCATATAAAAATAATATGCGCGCTAATGCTTCTTCGTCATATGTGTTTATAATTTCGGAAGCCGTCTTGCCGCCCGATTGGTTCATGCGCATGTCAAGCGGACCAGTAAAACGAAACGAAAACCCGCGTTCTGCTTCATCGAAATGATGAAAACTGACGCCTAAATCAGCCAAAATTCCATCCACTCCACTGCCGGGAATTTCTGAATCATACGCAGGATGACCATAGTAGTCCATGAAATTTTTCAGGTATCGGAAATTGCTGTGTACAAACTGCCACTTTCCGTTGTTTTCTGCTTGTACCCAAAATGGTGCGTTATGCTGATTAAGAGCGTTTTGATATGCATCAATATCTTGGTCGAAAGAATAAAGTTTACCGCCATCTCCGAGCTGTTGGCAGATGGCGCGACTGTGGCCGCCACCGCCAAAGGTGACGTCCACATAAGTGCCTTGAGGAAGGATGCTTAAGCCCGATATCGTTTCCTCAAGTAGGGCGGGGATGTGATACACAATCTCTTCCATAATGCGAGAGGGGGAATGCCCCAGATTAGTTGGTTAGGGTTTAATGGCAACAAGTAGGCAGATGATGCTGATACGATGAGAAATGTATGGATACTCCGTTATTCTTTCGAACGCTGCATTTTTTTGCGTAGAGCAGCTGCGAAATCTTTCTTTTCGAGCTTCCGCTCTTCAAATCGCTGCGGAGACCATAATGCAAATCGATTTAGCATACCTACGAAGACTACGTCTCCTTCTGCACCAATCTGCTCAAGATCGCGTTTCTGAATTAGTACCCGGCCTTGGTTATCGGGCTCCAATAACTGGGCTTCGCTCATGAATTGCATCAAGAGCATTTGATCGTCAGGATCCCATTCGTCAAGTCTATCTTGCAACTCATTCACGCGCTGATTCCACACTTGCTCCGGATAGAAAACCAGACAGTCGTTGTCTGGCTCGTGATGCAGCACCACTTTGCGTGAAGCATACTCTGCGAGAATCTTTCGATAGGCGGCTGGTATGAAGATACGTCCTTTTTCGTCTAATCGAGCCTCAATATTTCCGATGAAAGTGGTCATTTGTGCGTGCTTGAGATGCAGATGAAATGAATGAAATTATAGTAGATTTTCGTTTTCGGCTGCAAAGGTACAAAAAAAAATTGATATTTCCCCACTTTTCCCCACGAAAAATTTTTAAACAATAAAATTAACGATTTATTAACAAAAAATTTCTTGATATAAAATTCAGTAAATCAGTAAGATATGAAGTTTATTAACAAAGTGGAGAAAAGTGGGGTAAAATTCTGTTTGCAGATATCAAAAAAAAGTAGTACCTTTGCATCGTTTTTTTTGAAGGTGAAATTAAATTGAGTCACCTGAACAAGCATATATACCGATATGATACTTGATTTTCCAAATTTACCGATGGAGTCATTCCCCGCATTTAAGGGAGGGGAAAAGGAACTCTCTGCGCAGATGTTTTTCGATGGTGTAAATCGTATTCTTCATGGAATTCTCGTGCCAGGTGCTTCAATAGGTATGCATCAGCATATTACTGACTGTGAGGTGCTGTTTATCGTGGCGGGTCATGGTACGATTATTGAAGATGGCGTTTCGTCGCATGTACATTTGGGCCAATGTGTGTATTGCCCTAAGGGACATACGCATTCGCTCATTAACAGCTCTGAAGAGCAAGATTTGGAATTTTATGCCGTAGTGCCCCAGCAATAATGGAATTTTTAGCTACAGAAGAGAAAATAGTACAGTATCTCAAGACCGTGTATGATCCTGAGATTCCTGTGAATATTTACGACCTTGGGCTGATTTACAAGGTGGATTTGCAAGACGATGGTCTGCTCGTTATTGATATGACGCTTACTGCTCCCAATTGTCCGGCTGCGGATTTTCTCATTGAAGACGTAACCCAGAAAATGCGCTCTATAGAGGGCGTTAAGGAGGTGAAAGTCAACTTGGTGTTTGAGCCGGAGTGGTCGAAGGATATGATGTCTGAAGAAGCGAAATTAGAGCTCGGTATGCTTTGATTTTGGCTACATAGGTGCATGATATATTTCATTAGCGATATTCATCTTGGTTCGCGCGTGATTACTGATCCCAATCAGCATCAGCAGCGGTTTATCGCGCTCCTGAAACAAATGGAGTGTGATGCTACTGCTATTTATCTTTTGGGAGATGTTTTTGACTTTTGGATGGAATATTTTTGGCCCAATCGGAGACATTTCAAGCAATTTCAACCTGTGCTTCTTACGCTTAAGGAAATGGCTGCAAGAATTCCCATTCATTTCTTTATTGGTAACCACGATCTTTGGACGTTTGGTTGGCTTGCTCGCGAAACGGGGATGATTATACATAAGTCGCCTGAAGTGTTGCAGCTTAATGGTAGGAAATGTTTTCTTGCTCATGGTGATGGATTGGGGTCAGAGGATCGGAAATTTTTGTTGCTTAGGCGTTTCTTTCATTCTGCTTTTCCGCAGTTTCTTTTCCGTTTGCTTCCACCTGCCTTGGGCGATTGGATGGGTTATAGTTGGGCTGCATCGTCTCGGCGTAAAGAATTGCGTTCGCCTGAGGAATATAAAGGAGAAGATCAAGAAGAGTTGGTGCTGTTCGCCAAGAGATATGTAGAAGCAACCCACGATGCCAACATGCTATTTGTGTTTGGACACAGGCATTTGGAGCTTTCGCTCATGATTGGCTCGCGCGCATGCGTGTATATATTAGGTGATTTTTTCCGTCAGTTTACGTATGGCATGCTCTCTGAAGATGGTGATTTCAGTTTGGAACAAGCGCTTACAGAGGAGGAACTGGCGAGTTTTGATGAAGGGAATCGGCAGGGTGTTTCGATTGCATTAATGTGATTCGATATGGTTTTCCTATGTAAGCAATATAGAATATGAATGAAGAATCTGAAAGATATACGAATATGGCTACTCGTCAACAACAATTGGAGGCGTTTGATCGCCTTTTGACAGTGATGGATAATCTTAGAGAGCATTGCCCCTGGGATAGAAAGCAGACGTTTGATTCGCTGCGAGAGAATACGATAGAGGAAACCTACGAACTTAGCTCTGCTATTATGCATCATAATATGAATGAAATCAAAAAAGAGTTAGGTGACGTATTACTTCATATCGTGTTTTATGCAAAGATGGGCAGTGAGATTGGGGATTTTGATATAGCTGATGTATGCAACGCATTATGCGATAAGCTGATTTTTCGCCATCCGCATGTATATGGAGCTGCTGAAGCTGCCAAGTATGGTAATATATCCATCCCTGATGCGGCCAATATGAGTCCAGAGGAGGTTAAGAAACTTTGGGAACAAGTGAAGCAGAAGGAGAAGGATGGCAATACTACGATTTTATCCGGTGTGCCCGAGGCGCTTCCGTCGTTGATTAAAGCTTATAGAGTTGGTGAGAAGGCTGCCAATAGTGGTTTTGATTGGAACCAACCTGCCGATGTGTGGGATAAGGTGAAGGAAGAATTGGCTGAGTTTGAGGCTGAGATAAGGCGCAATGCGCATGCGCTCGAATCCGAGAATCCTGAAGAGAAGAAGCAGGCTCGAGCCGATATGGAAGGCGAGTTTGGCGACTTGCTGTTCTCGCTCGTAAATGCCGCTCGACTCTATCATATTCATCCGGATAATGCCCTCGAACGCACCAATCAGAAGTTTATTTCTCGTTTTACTTATTTGGAGCAGGAAGTGAAAAAACAGGGCCGTTCCCTTTCGGAAATGACCCTGGATGAGATGGAAGCAATTTGGCAGGAAAGTAAGAAATACTTCCGCTGAAAATTGCTAACAAAATGAAGATAGCATTAGCTGCGAAGAGGCTGTTTACTTCGTTTCGTCGCTTACTATAACTTCTATTACGCCTTCTGATTCTTTATATTCGGAGTCTGACGATACATAGAATTTGATGGTTGTATTACCTTCTTGAAGCGGCACCATATTTACTGGGATAACAGTTTGATTGTAGCCTTCCTGATAGTCGAATCGGAGAGCTTCTATATCTGAACTGGGGCGAAGAGCCAGTTTAAACGAATCGCTCACTTGCGTCCACATCTTCAAGCGGGTAGTGTCCCACGTGATGCTTGAGGATACCAGATTGTTGGCAAAACTCTGATTATACACTAAGAAAAAGGCGGTATCGCCTTTGCAGATGGTGTCAAGCGTGTAATGCTTGGTGTCTTCGTTGTAATGTCCCAAAAGGGTGTCGCCACTGGCAGTAATGAAAGCGGTTACGTTGACTTGAGGGGTATATTGGCTGGTCCATTCCAAGCAACTCGTCATACACACACACGCGAGCGCGCAGACAATTAAGGTGAATTTCTTCATCAGGAAATAGTTATTCGTTTTGTGCGGCATATAGGACTCGAACCTACACGAATTTCTTCACCAGATCCTAAGTCTGGCGCGGCTACCAATTACGCCAATGCCGCAGAATTTCTCTGAAAACGGCTGCAAAGTTACGAAAATTCTTTGAAATAGCCAAATTTTATTGTGTTAATTATTCGTTTTTTTATTTATATTATAAAAAATATCGGTTATTCATGCTTTATTTCCTACCGTTTGAATGATTAACATGGCTCTATAGGTATATAGGTGGGTTCTAAAAATTCCCACTTAAGAAAAACTATTCATTATTGTGGGTAACAAAAATGCATTATTTGTCATCTTTTGGTTTCTTTTCGGCCCAAATCGTAAGTAAAATCAGTCACGTAGCTCGCTACGCTCCCTCTTTTACTTCCAATTTTTCCTCGAAAATAAATCCAAAATCTAACAAAGCTAATTTTTAGAACCCACCTATACAAAGTTATGAAACAAGAAGAAAATATCTATTATCATACTTTTCCATCCGGTTTACGAATGGTATATCGCAAGGTAGCATCTCCAGTGGCTTACATAGGCATTATGGTAGGTGCAGGAACACGTGATGAATTAGCTGATGAGCAGGGAATGGCCCATTTCGTAGAACACTGTGTGTTTAAAGGTACGGAGCACCGCTCTTCTCGTCAGATTATCAATAGGATTGAAGCGATAGGTGGCGAGATGAATGCGTATACAACGAAGGAAGAAACTACCTATTATGCCGCAGCTCCTGTTGCTTATTCATCGCGTGTGCTGGAACTATTGGCTGATATGCTTTTTTGCCCGATTTTCCCAAAAGATGAGATTCATAAAGAGCGGCAGGTTATTTACGATGAGATAGAGAGTTACAATGATTCGCCTTCTGAATTGATTTACGATGATTTTGAGGCGATTGTATTTGATGGTCACTCGCTCGCAAATCCAATTTTGGGTACGAAAAAGTCGCTCAGATATTTTACGGCAGATAAAGCCAAACGCTTTATGAATCGCACGTATAGACCAGATAGAATGGTTGTGTTTGCGGAATCGAATCGGCCCTTTGATAAGTTTGTTGCGGAAACAGACAAATATGTTGAGAAACTGGCTATCTCTCGCAGAGAAGTAGCAGTATTATCTATCGAAAGAACCTCTCCCATTATCCTCCCAGATGCGGCTGAGTCACGCTGTTTCCGCAAACACACTCATCAGGCCCATGTGATGCTTGGTGGCCGCGCTTATCCGATTGCGCATGAACGCTATTTAGGGCTCTATCTCCTTAATAATATAATAGGTGGTGGGGCGATGAATTCGCTTTTGAATATGCAGCTTCGGGAACAAAAAGGACTCGTCTATACGGTAGAATCAATCTACACGCCATTGTCAGACACGGGCTATTGGTCGGTCTATTTTGCTTGCGATCCTGCTGATAAAGAACAATGCCTTTCGCTCGTGAATAGACAACTCGACCAACTGATGGAAAAGCCTTTTTCGGAGGCCTTTCTGCGCAGAGCTAAGCGTCAATTATATGGTCAGTTGGCCATCTCTGCTGAAAATAGAGAAAACAATGCACTTTCTATGGCTAAAATGATGCTCTATTGTAACAAGGTTGCTCTATGGAAAGAAACGATGGCGATTATTGATAACCTCAAGTCTCCAGACCTCCAGAAAGTGGCAGCCGAAGTGTTTGCACCCGCCAATCGATACTGCTTGCAATATTGCTAATCATTGCTTGTTACCCACCTTAAGGAAGAAAATGCAAATAATCCTACTTCCAGAATTTTTTGAATACGCGCCCAGCTGAATCCTTCTGAATCCTCCTTCCTCCTTCTTCCCTCCTTCCTCCCATCCTTGTCCGCTAAAAAATGGGACTTACTTGGGACTTACTTGGGACTTACTTGGGACTTGCTTGGGACTTAATGCGGACGGAATCGTGAGCGTGACTCACAACTTGAATCACGCT
>CAMGMU010000010.1 GCA_946059305.1 uncultured Bacteroidales bacterium
TTTTCGCGAAAAATTTGCAAACACCATAATTCGCATCGTACCTTTGCACCGCAATTCAAAAGCATCGCACGTTCATCGCACGTTCATAGCGTTACCATCGCACACACGTACGTGAGTAGCCGCAACGCGGCGTTCCAGTAGCGCTAAAGCGCGCGTTCCAAGAGCCTGCGGCTGTTCCAAAAGGTTCAAGATGGTTTCAAAGCCATTGCTCTTTAATTCTTTTATTCACCCCTGCGAGGTTTATTCCTAACCCTCTCGTCCCCGCACCTCGCAGTTATCTATCAGGCGGACATGGAGGGAATTGATTATGGGTATTGTTCATGGTAATTGGCTCACCGGCACGCACAGCGGCCGAGCTTGCAAGCACGAGAAAGTGTACACTCGTGTCAACCGCAAGACTGGAGCTTGCTACTCGGCTCAGCTCTGTAACCCCAACCCCTATCGCAACGAGACGCAGAAGAAGGTCACCACTGCTTTCTCTGTTATCTCCGCAGCTATCTCTGCTTGGATCGCTACCGAGAAGGCGAAGTCCACTCCGAGCGATGAATACCAGAAAGTGAAGCTCGCCTTTGACCGCCAGACTCGTTACTCCACTCTCCGTGGTATGATGATGGCTAAGGGTATGTACAAGGTCGAGAACGGCAAGGTAGTGGTTGACCCCAACGCCAACACCTCCTTCGCTACCGTCAGCGGCACCGTACAGCTCCCCGCAGGCTCCGGCTCAACGTCGGGCTCGCAGACTCCTTCGGGCAGCGGCAGCGGCGGCTCAACTTCGGGCTCGCAGACTCCTTCGGGTGGCGGCTCTGATACTGACGGATCAGATGGTGGCGGTGATTAATAATGGCGCCAAGGCGCGTTCCAGAAGCCCGATGGGCTGTTCCAATAGCCCGGAGGGCGTTCCAGGGCCGGAGGCCGTTCCAATTGCCTTTCGGGCGTTCCAAGATTCCTCTCGTCAGAATGGACTTCGCTAACGGATTTCGATGAATCGAAATAAGCGCTCCGTCATTCTTCCTCTCCCCATTCGAGCAGAGCTCTTTGGGGTCCCCGAAAAGATGCTGCGGATAAATAAGTAAATCCCATCGCGAAAGCGGTGGGATTTTTCACAAAAAGTTCACAAAGTTCACAAAGTTCACACATTTTAGAGTAAGGATATGGCGCTTCGCGCAGTTCCATTAGCGCTACGCGCGTTCCAGACGCCTGCGGCTGTTCCAGATGGTTCCAAGGCGGAGTGAGCAGCACGAAGTGCAGTGAGCGAAGTGAGCAGCACGAAGTGCAGCGAGCAAAGCAATGCAGCACGCAGTGCAGTGAACAAAGTGCGTTACACATTTCGATTAAGGATACTTACCCTGTTCTTTAACATACGTTCAGGGTAAGTAATTAGCGGGAGGATTAGCAATGAGCCATCTGCTCGGCTACGATAGCGTTGATCATGTCAGCGAAAGCTTCGGGTGTCATCTGACCCTTGTCTTCCGCACCTTGGCGACGAACAGATACGAGGTTTTGCTCAGCCTCCTTCTCGCCCACGATGAGCATGTAAGGGATATGCTTGAGCTCGTTGTCGCGAATCTTGCGGCCAATCTTCTCGTTGCGGTTGTCAACGGTAGCGCGGATGCCCTTATCGTTGAGCAGTTTCTGCACACGGTCTGCGTAATCGTTGGATTTCTCAGAGATGGGCAGGATAGCTACCTGGTCGGGCGTGAGCCAGAGCGGGAAACGACCGGCGGTATGCTCTATGAGCACGGCTACAAAGCGCTCCATCGAACCGAACGGTGCGCGGTGAATCATCACCGGACGACGCTTGGTGTTGTCGTCGGCTACATACTCTAATTCAAAACGCTGCGGGAGCTGATAATCGACTTGGATTGTACCAAGCTGCCAACGGCGGCCGATAGCGTCTTTCACCATGAAATCGAGCTTCGGACCATAGAAAGCGGCTTCGCCGAGTTCTTGACGAGCCTTCATGCCTTTCTCCTGGCAAGCCTCGATGATTGCCTTTTCGGCATTTGCCCAATCCTCGTCTGAGCCGATGTACTTCTCGTGGTTGTTGGGGTCGCGGAGCGAAATCTGTACCTCTACGTTCTCCTCGGAGAATTGGAAGGTAGCAAACACGCGTTGGATAATCTCCATCACCTTGATGAACTCTTCCTTCACCTGGTCAGGACGGCAGAAAATATGTGCATCGTCTTGGGTAAACGAGCGCACGCGGGTGAGACCGTGAAGCTCGCCCGACTGCTCATAGCGATACACGGTGCCGAACTCAGCGCAGCGGAAAGGCAGCTCCTTATACGAACGTGGCTTGCTGGCGTACACCTCACAATGGTGGGGGCAGTTCATCGGTTTGAGCATGTAGAGCTCATCTTCTTCGGGCGTGTGGATGGGCTGGAAAGAGTCTTTGCCATAATGATCCCAGTGGCCGGAAGTGACGTAGAGATTCTTCGAACCGATATGAGGAGTGATTACTTCGTTATAGCCATATTGCTTTTGAATGCGGCGGAGCATATCCTGCAAGCGCAAGCGGAGGTCGGTGCCCTTAGGCAACCAAATCGGCAATCCTTTACCTACGCGCTCAGAGAACATAAAGAGCTCCATCTCTTTTCCGATCTTGCGGTGGTCGCGTTTCTTAGCTTCCTCCAGCATGGTCAGGTATTCATCGAGCATCTTTTTCTTCGGGAAGGTGATGGCATATACGCGGGTCATCATCGGTCGCTTCTCATCTCCGCGCCAATAAGCAGCTGCGCAAGAAAGCACTTTCACGGCCTTGATGGGCTCGGTAGAAAGGATATGCGGGCCGCGGCAGAGGTCGGTGAAATTACCCTGCGTATATGTGGAGATATGGCCGTCTTCCAAGTCGGCAATGAGTTCGCACTTGAAGTGCTGCCCTTTAGCGGTGAAATCGCGGAGCACATCGGCCTTGGCAATCGATTTGCGTACGAGGCGTTCTTTTTTCTGCGCGAGCTCCATCATCTTCTTCTCAATGCGCTCGAAATCAGCTTCTTTGATAGTCTGTCCCTCTGCGGGGAAAACGTCGTAATAGAAGCCGTTTTCAATAGCCGGACCAATACCAAACTGGATGCCGGGGAAGAGTTCCTGCAGCGCCTCTGCCATCAGGTGAGAGGAGGTGTGCCAGAATGCATGTTTGCCCTCAGGATCGTCAAACTTATACAGTTTGATGGAGGCGTCAGAGTTGATGGGAAGCGAGAGATCCTGCGTCTCGCCGTTTACGCCAATAGCCAGCACTTCCTGTGCCAGACGCTGAGAAATAGACTCAGCGATTTGAAGTCCGGTTACGCCTTCAGCGAACTCGCGGACACTCCCATCCGGGAAAGTAATGTTAATCATAAACCTACAAACGTTTACGTCCTGGCAGCGGACAAATGCCGCCAAGATGATTTTTTAAATTGATTTTATTGTTAATTAATTAAAGAACCGCACCTTTACGTAAGGCGTTGGGTTCGCGTAAAGTCAAAATTCGGCGCAAAAGTACTATAAAAAAACGATATGAGCAAGAAAAAAACGATAAATCTGCTTAATTCCCACAAATAGTGGGAAGGAAAGCGCAAATAAGAGCATTTTTTTTGCGTATCCCAAAAATAATTACTAATTTTGCAGCCTAAATTGGAATATTATGCACAAAAGTGGATTTGTAAATATTGTGGGCAACCCGAATGTGGGTAAATCAACGCTGATGAACGCGCTCGTAGGTGAGCGGCTGAGCATCATCACCTCCAAGGCGCAAACGACTCGCCACAGAATCATGGGCATCGTAAATGCAGACGATTATCAGATTGTGTTTTCTGATACGCCAGGCGTGCTCAAGCCCAACTACAAACTGCAGGAGCAGATGCTCGAATTCAGTCAGTCTGCACTGGTAGATGCCGATATTCTGATGTATATAACCGATGTGAACGACTCTGCCGAACGGAATGCGGATTTCGTTGAGAAAGTGAAGAAATCGCGGGCGAAGGTGTTTCTCGTAATCAACAAAATCGACTTGACCACGCAGGAGACCTTGGCTTCGCTGGTGGACTTCTGGCACAAAGAGCTGCCGATGGCGGAGATTTTTCAAATCTCAGCGCAGGAAAAATTCGGCATCGATGGATTGCTTAAGCGCATAGTAGAATGCTTGCCGGAAGGCGCGCCCTATTTTGATAAAGATCAGTTGACCGACAAGCCCGAGCGCTTTTTCGTAAACGAGATAATACGCGAGAAGATTCTGCTTCATTACGACAAGGAGATTCCTTACTCGGTAGAAGTGGAGGTGGAGTCGTTTAAGGAAGAAGCCAAGATGATACGTATTTCGGCGGTGGTGTTCGTGGAGCGCGAGAGCCAAAAGGGCATCATCATCGGTCGTCAGGGCGCGGCACTCAAGAAAGTGGGCAGCGATGCGCGCAAAGATTTGGAAGCGTTCTTCGGCAAGCAGATTTTCTTGCAGCTCTTCGTGAAGGTCGATAAAGACTGGCGGCAGAAAGAAGGGCGTCTGAAGCATTATGGATATGATTTGAATTAAGGAATGAAGGCTCGAGTAGATGGAGCCGGATAAACATGAGACTTACAGAAATAGCAGTTGCGCTGCATGCGCAAGCGGGTATCACGAACGATACCGATATCAACTATCTGCTGACCGACTCGCGTGAGCTCGGCAGCGATGCAGAGCATACCTTGTTCATAGCGCTCCGC
This sequence comes from uncultured Bacteroidales bacterium, assembly GCA_946059305.1. Classification (GTDB taxonomy): domain Bacteria; phylum Bacteroidota; class Bacteroidia; order Bacteroidales; family Paludibacteraceae; genus Colicola. The sequence goes on from CAMGMU010000010.1 coordinate 4,678, forward strand.
ACCGAACAGCGCGATGGCGCTGATTTTATTGCTCCCCTTTTTGAACGAGGTGTGCGCGCATTTATGGTGCGCAAAGATGTGCGGCTCAGAGAGGTGTTTCGCGGAGCATCGTTTATTTTCGTAGAAGATACGCTTGCAGCGTTGCAGGATTTGGCGGCATACAAGCGCAGTCTTTGTCCGAACTGCCAAGTGATAGGCATCACTGGGTCCAATGGTAAGACGGTGGTCAAAGAATGGCTGTATGAACTGCTCAAAGACGACTACCGCATTGTTCGCAGCCCCAAATCATATAACTCGCAAATAGGTGTACCTTTGTCGGTTTGGCAACTCCAGCCCGATACCGAATTGGCGCTCTTTGAGGCGGGCATCTCGCAGCCGGGCGAAATGGAAAAGCTCGAGCGGATTATCCGTCCAACGATGGGCGTAATCACCTATATTGGGCAAGAACATGGCGAAAACTTCTCCTCCATAGAAGAGAAACGAGCAGAGAAAATGAAGCTCTTCAAAGGTTGCTCTACGATTATCGAAGACGCCACCCATCAAAATGCCCGCACCTGCGCGGCCGTGATGCGCGCGCTTGGTTATGAAGAGGAGGTTATCCAAGAGCGGCTGCTCAAGAAAACGCATGAGACGGTGCTGCGCGTCAATCTGACGGCATTGGCCGATAACGTGCGCTATTTTAAGAATCGGCTGAAGCCGGAGACCAAACTTACCTGCATGGTGAAGGCATTTGCTTACGGCACAGGCAGTATCGAGATTGCTGAGTGCTTGCAAGAATGCGGAGCCGACTGCTTGGCGGTAGCCGTATGCGATGAGGGTGTGGAGTTGCGTCGTGCGGGCATCCATCTGCCCATCATCATCATGGACCCTGAAGTGACGGCTCTCAGCACCATTATCGAGAACAATTTAGAGCCGAATATCTATTCGTTTCAGTCGCTCGAGAACATCATTATGGTGGCGAATCAGAGCGGTATGGAGCATTATCCGATTCATATAAAAATCGATTCGGGCATGCACCGCTTGGGCTTCGATTGGGCAGATATGCCGCAGTTGCTGAGCCGACTTGCTGAGCAGAAAGCGGTGCGCGTGAAGAGTATTTTCTCGCACTTATGCGTGGCCGATGAGCCGCAATGGGATGATTTTACGCGCGAGCAGATTGCCCTCTTCTCCCGCTGTGCGGATTTCTTGATTGAGGGGCTGGAGAAGCGCCCCGAATATGAGGGACATCGCCCTATGAAGCATATCCTCAATTCAGCGGGAATAGAGCGTTTTACGGAGTATCAGTTCGATATGTGCCGTCTCGGAATCGGCTTATATGGCTTCTCTTTCTCGGGCGCGCAGTTGAGAAACGTATGTACGCTCAAATCCACATTGCTGAGCGTGAAGACCATCCGCGCGGGAGAATCGATAGGTTACGGACGCCATACTTGGCTGAAGGAAGACAGGCAGATTGCCGTGATTCCGATAGGTTATGCCGATGGGTTTGACCGCCGCTTGGGCAATGGTGCCGGACACGTGATTGTGCGCGGAAAACGCTGCCCCGTGATGGGCAATGTATGCATGGACTTGGCCATGATTGACGTGACGGGTACGGATGCGCAACCCGGAGATGAGGCCATCATCTTTGGCGACCAACTGCCGATTGCCGAACTGGCCGAACAACTCGGAACCATCACTTACGAGATTCTTACCGGCGTGAGCCGACGAGTAAAAAGAATATATTATAAAGAATGAATACAACAGCCATACAAGATTTGATGGTTCGTCGCATCCGACGAATCTTATTGGTGTGCAATAACTACGACAAGTTTGCGCTCGAAGAAGACGGCCGAATCGAGGAGCAAATTGCGCAAGAATACCTCGAATTGAATCTGAGCAATCCGCCCGCCATTCGCCGAGCAGAGACGCCGGAAGAAGCGCTCGAACTCGTGAAGAATGGGCATCATTACGACACGGTGATAGCTATGTATAATGCCGCATCCTCGCGCGTCTTTGATTTTGCGCGAGAGATGAAAAAACTGATGCCTGACAGCCCCTTCGTATTGCTAACCAACTTCTCCCGAGAGGTGTATAAACGCATTGAGCACGAGCAAAACAAGCAGGCGGTGGATTATTATTTCTGCTGGAACAATCAAACGGACCTCATTATCGCCATCATCAAACTGCTGGAAGATCAGCTCAACGCAGAGCACGATATTCTTGAAGGCGAAGTGCGTGCCATCCTGCTCGTGGAGGATTCTGTTCGCTACTATTCCACTTACCTTCCCGTGTTGTATAAACTGCTTCTGCAGCAGAATCATGCTGCCCTCCGAGATGCACTCAATGAGAAGCAGCAGCTGCTCCGCAAACGGGCTCGTCCGAAGATTTTGATGGCTACCTGTCTGGAAGAAGCCCAGCAGCTTTATGACCGATATCAGGATAATATCATCGGTGTGATTTCGGATATTGACTTCGTGGTGCATAAGGGCGATGACCCGCAGACGCAAGCTGTCCACGCCGGTGTGAAGCTCTGCCGCCATGTGCGCGAGATCAACCCGACCATGCCGTTTCTCCTGCAGTCGAGCCAAGAGGAGATGCGCGAAGTGGCGAAGGAATTGAAGGTAGGGTTTGTGGTGAAAACGAGCAAGACCATCACGCAGGAACTGGCCGATTATATCGGCCGCGAGTTTGGTTTTGGAGATTTCATTGTGACCCACAAGCAGACGGGTGAGATCATCGCGCGAGCCAGCGATTTGGCGCAGTTTGAGAACCTGCTCAAGAGCATCTCAGCGGAGGATTTCTACCGCTATTCTTCGAATAACTACATGAGTAAATGGCTGTTTGCTCGCGGCCTTTTCAATATCGGCAGGCAGGTGCAACTGCATCATACTACGCAGGATAATACCGAGGAAGGACGGCAGCAACTTGTAGAGATGATCCACGATTACCGCATCCATCAGGCGTTCGGCGTGGTGGCCAAATACAGTCCGGAATCGTATAACGATACCATTCTTTTCGCCCGCCTCGGCACCTCCTCGCTGGGCGGCAAAGCGCGTGGTTTGGCGTTTTTGAACCATGTTTTGCAGAAATACGACCTCTATGATAAATGGGAGGGGGTGCGCGTATCAGTGCCCCGAACGATGGTCATTACAGCCGAATATTTTGACCGTTTTATTCTCGATAACGGCTTGCAGGATGTGGTGAATTCCGAATTGTCGGATGAAGAAATCCTATCGGAGTTTGTGACTTCGGGATTGCCTGAGGATCTTATTTGTGCGCTCCGAGATTTCGTAAGAGTGACGCATAAACCGCTGGCCATCCGCAGCTCATCGAAGCTGGAAGACTCTTATTATCAGCCATTTGCGGGCGTTTATTCTACCTATATGATTCCGCATACTGACAACGAGGATCAGACTATGCGTTTGCTTAAAAAAGCCATCAAGAGCGTGTTTGCTTCCGTTTATATGGCGGCTTCGAAGGGCTATATCATGAGTAGCGGCAATATCGTGAGCGAGGAGAAGATGGCGGTGGTGCTGCAGGAAGTGTGCGGCGAAGAACAGCAGGGGTATTTCTTCCCCACGTTCAGCGGTGTGGCGCGCAGCATTAATTTCTACCCCGTGGGCGAAGAGAAACCCGAAGACGGCATCGTAAAGGTGGCGTATGGCTTGGGTAAGGCGGTGGTGGACGGCGATCAGGTGCTGCGTTTCTGCCCCAAATATCCGAAGAAAGTGATGCAGACTTCCACCCCGGAGCACACCATGCGCGAGACGCAGCAGGATATGTTTGCGCTCAGTTTGGAGCCCGGAAAGTTCCGCACCTCGGTAGATGATGCCGTCAATCTGGAGCAACTGCGATTAGCTGATTGCGAGCAGTTTGCGAGCTTGAAGAAGGTGGCATCCACGTTTGATTATGCCAATCAGCGCATCGTAGATAACTGCTTCACGCAAGGGCCACGATTCATCACGTTTGCCCCAATCTTAAAATACAACACGTTCCCGCTGGCAAGCATCATCCAGTCGCTGCTCGATATTGCACAGCAGGAAATGAAATGCCCTGTGGAGATAGAGTTTGCTGCGAATCTGGAGGTTCGTCCGGCAGAGTTCAATGTGCTGCAAATCCGTCCGATTTCGGCTGACAGCCTGAGCGCGAAAGTGGACTGGTCGCAAATCGACGAGTCGGGTGCTTGGCTCCGCAGCGAGAATGCGCTCGGCATTGGTAAGATCGATGATGTGCGCGATGTGATCTACCTTCGCAGCGAGGCGTTTTCCGTGCTCCGAACGCGCGAGATGGCCGACACTATCCGCGAGTGGAACAGTCGCATGCGTCAGGAGGAACGCGGTTATCTGCTTATCGGTCACGGCCGCTGGGGCAGCAGTATCCCTTCGCTTGGAGTGCCTGTCGAATGGTCAGATATCAGCGAGGCGAGGGCTATCGTGGAGGCTGCTTTGCCCGATTTCAGAGTCGATCCCAGTCAAGGAAGCCATTTCTTCCAGAACCTCACCAGTTTCAACGTGGGCTATATCCATATCGACCCCTATGCCTGCCCCAATGAGCATTACGATGTCTCGTGGCTCGATGCACAGCCGGCTGTGGAGGAGACCGAATTGGTGCGACACGTGCGGCTTACTGAACCGCTCACCATCTATGTGGATGGCTTCAAGAGCAAAGCAATTGTGAAATAAGAGATAAATGCGCAGATAATGGAGGAGAATGCAATTCTCTACCACAAACAAACAATGAAGCGACCTGTATTCATAAGGCGATATATGCCGTATTACATCGAGAATCTGAAGTTGGCGCTCCCGCTGATGGTAGCGCAACTCGGCCAGATTCTTGTGCAGTTGGCAGATAATATCATGGTCGGACGGTGGGGCGGTGAGAACGCCCTTCCGTTGGCAGCCGTATCGTTTGGCGGACAGGTGGCAGCGCTGTTTTTTCTCTTCTCTCTTGGCATTACGATGGGTTTGACACCCGTGGTAGGTGAACTGGTGGGGCGTAAACGTACGGAAGGAGTAGGTGCATGGCTGATGAATGGCGTGATGCTCTACGTGGGACTTGGCATCATCATGATGCTGCTCCAATTGGCGCTCCAGCCTCTCCTTTTCTGCATGGGGCAACCGGTGGAAGTGGTAGAGGCGGCTCTGCCGTATTACCGTATCATGGCTTACAGTATTCCGCCCATCATGCTGTTTGCTTCGTTTAAACAGTTCCTCGAAGGCTTGGGCAACACCTGGATATCGATGGTTGTCTTGCTCGGAGCGAACCTGATGAATGTGCTCTTCAATTACCTCTTCATTTTCGGCCGTGGAGGCTGCCCCGAGCTCGGAATAACGGGTGCTGCTGTTTCCACTTTTTTGGCGCGATGCATTGCGCCCATTTCCGTAATTTTAGTGTTTTTGCTGAATAAAAAATACCGCACGCATCTCATTGGTTGGCGGATAGGAATGGCTTCTCGCCGAATGCTCCGAAGGCTTATTTATATGGGCTTGCCGATTGCAGGACAGATTATCTTGGAGGCATCGGCATTCGTGTTCACTTCCATCATGATGGGGTGGTTCGATACGGTAGCTATCTCTGCCAATCAGATTAGCAACACCATGGGCAACTGCTCGTTCTCTATCGTCTTAGCTCTCGGTGCTGCCACTACTATCCGCGTCTCGCACGCGTATGGTGCTCGCGATTATCAGAAGATGGAGCGCTCGGCATGGGCGGCACTACATGTGGTGTTTGCTTGGAACACGTTTACGGCCATCTTGTTCTTCTCCCTTAGAAACGTGATTCCTACGGCTTTTACCGCCAATCCGGAGGTGATAGAGCTGGCCGCCATACTACTTATCTGTACGGCATTCTTCCAGTTCTTCGATGGCTTGCAAAACGTCTCAATAGGCATCTTGCGCGGCTTACAAGACGTTAAGATAATCCCGCTTTTCTCTTTCCTTGCGTATTTCGTACTGAATATCCCCATCGCTTATTTGCTGGCATTCCCGCTCGGTATGGGCCCTGCAGGATTGGTGCTCGCCTGCTCCGTGGGATTGTTTACGGCAGCCCTCTTGGGTATCCGCCGCATCAAACGCGATATCCATCGCCTCAAAGCTGCGCAAGCGCAGCAAGAAGCGGAGCTCGCGGAAGGAAATACATAAACAAGAATGTAAGAAAATTATCACAACGTGGCTACATTATTGATAAAAGAATCCAGCGAACGCAGTCTGATGCGCTTGCCCCATCTGATAGAGCTGAATGGGCAAATGATAGGGGTGCTTGGGGCTGTGGGCAAAGACGCCTACAAGGAGATGTTGCGCCCCAATCAGCCGCCTCGAATCGCGCGAATCGCGCTGCCGGCTGGGCATTATACGCTCTGCATCCGCAGCTTGTTTCGCTGGTTTTACGCTACGGCCGAACTCCAAGTGGAGGAGGGGAGACAGACGATAGTCACGTTCGCCGACAAAGAGAAATACTGGGATTGGGTGTTTTGGATTGACATGGCGGCATGGCTGCTCAAACTGATTCTCCACCTCGGGCGGCCGTGGAGCATCATCTATGAAATCGTGTCGGACGGACTCTTGCTCGTTTGGCTCATCCACGAAATAGCTATCCGCAAAACGTATTTCAAGATAAAGGTGGAAAAAAACGAAGCAAGTGGTTTTTCAAACTTGCCGATGGCATGATTTTTGTATTGATTAGCAGTAACAAAACTATTCATAGTAATACAACTATTCATCAATCTTAAAAATCGAATCAATATGAAAGAGAAAGTATTAGAAGTAATGCGTCAGGCAGGTGAACCGCTTAACGCAGGTAAGATTGCCGAACTCAGCGGCCTTGACCGCAAGGAAGTGGATAAAGCGATGAAGCAGCTCAAAGAAGAGGGCGCTATCGTATCGCCTGTTCGCTGCAAATGGGCACCTGCAAACTGATACCGCCCTATTAACGTGACGCCTCCTGCTATTGATAGCAGTTCCTACGACGAAAGAAAACAGTTTGTGCAAGCACAGTGGCAGTGCTTGCACAATTGTGAGTTGTGCGGAAAATGCCACATGCTCCATGGTAAAGACGCTATGGATGTGTATGCTGACTATCTTGCCGGCAACCGATCGTATATGGATATTACCCTTGAACTTCGCCGAACATGAACCTCATTTGGATTTCAGCTGCCGGACTCTGCGGTGCTACGCTATTGGGCTCTATTTTGGGCTTCATCATCAAAGAGTTGCCTCATAAATGGAACGACACCATCTTAGGCTATTGCGCAGGCGTGATGCTTGCCGCCTCTACTATCGGACTCATCGTGCCGGCTTTTGAATCGGCTGCATATATCGGTTTCCCCTCTCCCTATAGTTATCTGCTTATCGTAGTGAGCGTGATGGTGGGTGCGCTTTTTTTGAATGTACTCGATTTCCTTACACCTCATCTCCACACAATCACCGGGCTTGATCCGGAGCAGCATAAGAGCAATCAGAAGCTCAATCGTGTGCTACTTTTCGTGATGGCTATTGCGCTTCATAAACTGCCGGAAGGCATCGCTGCTGGTGTGAGCATGAGCCCGATGCAGGATGGCGAAGTCGATTGGTCGGTGTCTTTCGGTATCGCTCTTCAGAACATCCCCGAAGGGATGGTAATCATCGCTCCTTTGCTTCTTGCGGGCGTATCGTCTATTCGCACGTTGCTCATCTCGCTAAGTATCGGACTTTTGGAGATAGTGGGTGTTTGGTTGGGATATGGATTGGGCACAATCTCTGCAGCGCTACTCCCTATGCTACTCGGCTTCGCCGGAGGCGCCATGCTATATGTCACCTCCGATGAGATGATTCCCGAAACGCACGCCCACGGCTATCAAAAGCAGGCTACCTATGCCATACTGCTCGGATTCATGACCCTGCTGATGATAGAGTTTCTCGCCTGAAATTATTCGGGATGGCGATAGAGGGAGTATGTGAAATGCGCTTCTACACGTTTATCATTAGAGCATCCCGGATAGTATAAATCATATTCAAACGTTTCATCGATGCCGAGCACAAACACACAGCCATAGGAATCTACAAACATCAGGTGGTCATCATCGTAAATCGTGACGTAGGCTTTCAGATTTAACGAACACGCGCCATCTGGTAGGGCAGAATCAATATCGTTCTTATATTCTCCGCTTCTCATAAACGTATCAATATACGCTGTGTCTAAATAATGCGAAGTGTAGCAATCTTTCCATGGCGATTTATGCAAAGGTGCAAGGCTGACTTCTTTCACGAATGCATCATCTTGCCAATACCCATCCTGCGATTTCTTCCATGCTTCGTGGTGCACTTCTTGCTTCTCATAATGCCCCACATTATCCACATGAATGACGCGGCCGCAGTTGTCAAACTCCGCGGTAGCCATCACTTCCTCATATGAGCCTCGTATCCAAACGGATTCAATTGAATCCCATTCTTCATGCGTAAGCAGAAAACCTCGACCTTGACGTTTTCCATTCACAAACTCACCTATATAAAAATGGTGATCGTCTTCTAACGTGATTACGCCCAATCCATTCGGCTTATTATCATCTGATAGATTCCCCAAATAACTCTGGCCGCAGGGGAGTACCGCCCAATCTTTTACTCTGAAATACATATCTGCAAACGATTTTATGGTATTCTGTTTTTTTTTGTGCCTGCAAAGGTATAAAAAAATAATGAGATAACCAAATAATAAGACAAAATAATCGTTATATTATCATTAATCCATTCAAAAAATGGAAGATTCTATACAAAAAAAGCCGCCACGATGTGGCGGCCTTTTTACGGGATAAGAGCAGATTACTTCCCTTCAAGTTGAGCTTTGAGAGCTGCGAGAGCCTCAATATCGCCGAAGGTAGTTTTCTCAATCTGCGGTGCGGTTGGTTGCTCAGCTGCGGCTTTCTTAGCCTTCTTAGCTGGTTTCTCTTCCTCTTTAGGAGCCTCCCAAGTGCGGAGGTGAGAAAGGAGAATGCGCTTAGCATCTTTGTTGAACTCAATTACCTTGAAATCGAGAACGTCACCAACAGCAACGGTGCTCTTGTCTGCCTTAACCAAATGACGAGCAGTACAGAAGCCTTCAACACCCTCTTCGAGGGTAACAACGGCGCCCTTGTCAGTCAGTTCTGCAACTTTGCCCTCGTGGAGGGTGTCAACTGCAAACTTAGCCTCAAGTGCGTTCCACGGATTATCCTCAAGCTGCTTGTGTCCGAGAGAAAGACGACGGTTCTCCTTATCGATTTCGAGCACAACAACCTCAATGGTAGCACCAATCTGCGTGAACTCATTGGGATGCTTAATCTTCTTGGTCCAAGAGAGGTCAGAGATGTGGATAAGACCATCAACGCCCTCTTCAATCTCTACAAATACACCGAAGTTTGTGAAGTTGCGAACGCGAGCGGTATGTTTCGTACCTACAGCGTACTTGGTCTCGATAGTCTCCCAAGGATCAGCCTTAAGCTGCTTCAAGCCGAGGCTCATCTTGCGCTCAGCACGATCAAGGGTAAGGATTACTGCCTCTACCTCCTGGCCAACCTTGAGGAAATCGTTTGCGCTACGCAAATGCTGGCTCCAGCTCATTTCAGATACATGAATCAAACCTTCTACACCGGGAGCAACCTCAACGAATGCACCATAATCAGCCATAACGGCTACCGTACCCTTAATCTTATCACCTACCTTGAGGTTCGGATCAAGCGTATCCCATGGATGCGGGGTGAGCTGCTTCAAGCCGAGAGCGATACGCTTCTTATCCTCATCGAAGTCAAGGATAACCACGTTGATTTTTTGATCAAGCGATACAATGCTCTTCGGATCGTTTACACGGCCCCAAGAGAGGTCGGTGATATGGATAAGGCCATCAACGCCACCAAGGTCAATGAATACACCATAGTTGGTGATGTTCTTAACGGTACCTTCAAGTACCTGACCTTTCTCAAGTTTCGATACGATTTCTTTCTTTTGTGCCTCAAGCTCGGCCTCGATAAGAGCCTTGTGAGAAACAACAACATTGCGGAACTCCTGATTGATTTTTACAATCTTGAATTCCATGGTCTTGCCTACGAAAATGTCGTAGTCGCGAATCGGCTTCACGTCGATTTGGCTGCCAGGGAGGAATGCTTCGGTACCGAGTACGTCAACAATCATACCACCCTTGGTCTTGCACTTGATGTAGCCCTTAACCACTTCTTCGTTGGCCAGCGCAGCATTTACGCGCTCCCAGCTTTGAGCAGCACGAGCTTGCTTGTGAGAGAGCTCAAGCTGACCCTTCTTGTCTTCGGGGTTAACGACATATACTTCTACTTCGTCACCAACCTTGAGGTCCTCGTTATAGCGGAACTCTGCAGCGGGTACTACAGCGTCGCTCTTGAAGCCTACGCTTATGATAACCTCGCGCTTGTTGATGCCTTTTACAATGCCCTTAACAACCTCACCTGCCTTGATGGAGTTGAGCGTGTTGTCATAAAGAGCGGTAAGTTCTTCTTTTGATTTGCCCGAGTGGTCGGTCATGCCGTTCTCGTAAGCCTCCCAGTCGAAGTTCTGGAGATCAAAGTTTTCTGCCATATTGGTAAAAACGGTTGGGTGCCTTGCCTCAGCCCGATTAGTCAAAACGGTGCCTATCAAGGCGTTAAAGGGTTAAACTTAGAATTATCTTTTGCTTTAAGGCTTGGTAAGATGCATTTCTACCGAGCCCAAAAAAGCATGCAAAGTTACTGCTTTTTTCTGAAATGACCAAATTTCTTTCAAAATTATTTAAAAAAATCGCGTTTTCTGAATTATTATTCGTATATTTGCATAATTATTCAAAATTTATTACTACCTTTGCGCCCGAATTTAGTAACAAATTAGGTAACACAATTATTCATTGCATATTCATATGATACTTATTGCAGAAGAAACCGAGCGTCAGATTGCAGAAAAATTTTTCCCAGGACATGAAATTCTTATCACGGGAGTAGGTGCGCTAAACTTGCTCAAGAACTTGCGCGATCTACCCCTATCTACTCCTATCATTAATATTGGTTATGTAGGCAGTGCCAATTTCGAGATAGGTTCGCTCGTAGAGATAGGTGAGGTGCGTTTATATCATCCTAATGTAAGCTACCCTGAACCCGCATACCGTTGCATGCCAGGATTAGCAGATGAATACGGCATCGAGGTGGCGCACACTAACGTACCAATCTTCACCAACGTGGATTTCGTATTGGAGAGTAAGGAGCGCGACTGCGTGTTTGATATGGAGCTGGCGTTTATCCTTGGCATGGGGTTCACCAACGTGCGCTCGCTCAAGATCGTATCTGACAATCTCTCCCTCAGCGAATACCATCAGCAGACGTTAAAAGGTGTGTAGCTAAGGCAAACTCGCTTTGCAGAGCATGTGCATTTGCCAATGTGCGGCAGGAAGTTTTTAATATGAGATTTCATACGTTATTTATAATATGGGGTGTACCCCACTAATTCACTATACTATATGACCAATTACAACTGGACCTACAAGACAGTAGGCGGAAGCACTCGAGTAGTGATTACCTCGGGTGAAGACATTCGCCATTTGGGCGAGCTGGATCAGAAAATGTGGACAGTTCTCTCTTGTCCTACTATGGGCTTGGAGATAGCCGACATCACCCTTAAACTGATGGATTCAGACGCAGATGGGAAACTGCGTGTTAACGAGATTATTAAAGCTGCTCAGTGGCTCTGCAGCGTATTGCGAAATCCTGATGAACTATTGAAAGGTACAGATTGTATCGCACTCACTGATTTCAATGTTGGTAATGCGGATGCGGATCAAATGCTCGAAGTGGCTCGCAGCATTGCCGGCGAAGACGGTATCGTCAGCCTCGCTCAGGTGCTTGCTGCTGAAGCGGCAGTAGCTGATACCATTCCTGCAGTTGAAGCCAAGCCCCTGCCTGAAGCCCCCGTTGATGGGGGAATTCTCGCTGCCTATCACGAGAAAAAAGAGGCTTTTACAAAATATTTTGAAGACTTGCGTTTGGAGGAACTCGGACTTGCAGTTACAAACCCCGAAACGGCTCCGAAAATCAAGAAAGAGTATTGGACAACATTATGCGAACAAATAAGCGCTTATGAGGCCGAGTTGTCAAATGTGAATGCGGCTAATCAGGCGGCTGCCGATGCCCGCAATGCGGCTATCGCTGCCGCAACGGCAGCTTTTCAGCCACTCATCAAGCTACTTAGACTAAAGAAGGATTTCTATACGCTCCTTCGCAACTATGTTTCTTTTGATGCTTTTTATGCACCTAATGAGAAGGCAATCTTCCAATGCGGAACGCTTATCATTGACCAGCGTGCCTGCGATTTTTGCGTGCGCGTTCAAGACGCAGGCGCGATGGCTACGTTTGCACCCATCGCCGGCATGTACTTGCTCTTCTGCGATTGTGTGAATCCCGCCAGCGGAAAAAAAATGTCAATCATAGCTGCCGTCACGTCGGGGGATATAGATGATCTTTTCGTAGGCAAAAACGCTATTTTCTATGACCGTTCAGGCCTCGATTATGATGCTAAGGTTACGAAGATTATTGACAATCCCATCTCTATCAAACAGGCGTTTTGGAGCCCCTATAAGAAGTTCGGCCGTTGGGTTAAGGACCTCATCAGTAAGTCGGCGGCAGAGAAGGAAACGAAAGGATTTGAAGAAATGAAAGCCAAAGCTATAACCTCTATGGATACAGCTAAAGCAGAAGCTGCTGCCAAGGCAGAAGGAGCTGCTCCCGCAGCAAAGCAACCGTTTGATATCGCTAAATTCGCCGGAATCTTTGCTGCTATCGGTATGGCAATGGGCTTTATTGGGTCGTTTTTCGTTTCCCTTGGCTCAGGCATCTCCAATATTTGGGATGGGGGACATGGTTGGTGGGCGCTGATTCTCGTAATCATTGGCATCCTGCTGTGTATTTCCGGCCCTTCGATGTTCCTCGCCTATCTCAAGCTCCGCGAACGCAATCTGGCGCCGGTACTCAATGCTAACGGATGGGCCGTTAATGCCAAGTCGCGCGTAAGCGTAAAGTTTGGCGAGACACTCACCGATCAGGCGAAGTTCCCTTTGCTCCCTGACCAAAAGAAAAAAATGTCGCCGGTTGCAAAGTGGCTTATTGGTTTGCTCGCAGCCGCTATCGTAGTGGGCATTGTCGTTTTCTTTGCTGCTCGTTCTACCGATGCTATTGAAAGCTGTCCGGCAGAAACAGAGGAGGTAGCACACGCAGAAGAAATCCTCACAGATACAACCCAATTTGTCAATAGTAAGTAATATTATGGAAAATCGTCAGCAACGTTTGCGCGTGATAGTACAAATTCTTAATGCACAAATCATCTCTAATCAAGAGCAACTCACTCGTGCGCTTTCTCAGCAGGGTATTGAGGTTACGCAAGCTACACTCTCGCGCGACCTGCGCGACTTACGTGCAGAGAAAAAAGTGATGGATAATGGTGTAACGAAATACACTATACCTTCCAATCCGAAGATTGAGCGTAGAGTGCTCGGGATGGACTCTGAGATTGCACGGCTTTCTATCAGAAGTGTGGATTTCTGTGGCCAATTTGCGGTAGTGAAGACCAAGCCGGGATTCGCTAATGCGGTCGCCTATGATATCGATGATCGCGGACAGGATTACGTGTTGGGAACTGTAGCAGGTGACGATACTATCCTAGTTATTCCACGAGAAGGAATCAGTAAAGACATGCTCCGCGAATTTCTTCGTGCAGTAAACAGTTAAAAAAACGAATTCGATTACACAATAAGCCCCATCAACCGATGGGGCTTATTGTTGCATGAAGTCTATGTTACTGCAATAATTACCAGCGGTTGTAGTGAATGTTTTCCGTCTTGAACTTGTCTTTGGGTTCAGGGTCCTCGGCGGGATGACCAATAGGTACAATGCAAAGCGGTACGATATACTCGGGCAAACCAAGTATCTGCTGAATACCAGCGACTCTATCCGTGTGATAAATACCGCACCAGACAGCTCCCAATCCCATCGAATGAGCCGCCAATAGCAAGTTTTCAGTAGCGGCTGATAGATCATCAATCCAAAAATCAGGAGCTGCTGCAAACGTTTTTTGCATATTGCCACAGGGGACAATAGCCACTTGTACGTTTGAGGAAATGCGGGTGTTAGGATAACGCGTACCAATGGTGTCTAACAGACCACGGTCTGTGACAACAATAAAATCCCATGGTTGGGAGTTTACAGCAGATGGAGCTGCCATCGCGCAACGAAGAAGCGTATCAATCTGAGCTTCCGTAATCGGCTCGGCGGTAAACTGACGAACAGACTTGCGCGTAAGAATAGTTTGTACTGTAGCGTTCATATTTTCAGATTTTTCAGAACTGCAACTGATGAAACAGAGAGCAGAAAGGCATACAAACAACAAAAGAGCAGTCATAATAAGCGGCTTAGCAATAGCGCTAAACAGCCCCAAAAAAGATTTTATTCGGGTCATATATGTAAAAATTGGATGAATATCGCAGTGAGATTTCTTATTTCTCGTATTTGCCAAATCGACTGCAAAACTACTACTTTTTTTTGAAATGGCCAAATATTTGTGATAGTTTGTTGTTTTTTTTTGTACTTTTCGATAATCTCTACTACTAATCTTACAAAAATGACTATGCGCGTAGGAACCAGTTTCTGAATCAAATATGTGCTCAATTTCAATAGTGAAGTTTGCTCGAGTCCATTGGCCTTGGTTACCCACAATTAATCATTATCTTTTCGAATATGGGAATTTTTAGAACCCACCTAAACATTCTCTAAGCAGCGTTCACGATTTTGTGTGCAATACGTGTACAATCCTCGGTGTATGCTTGATAGAACTAGCTACTTCAAGAAGGCATCAACAAGACGGATGGCATTGGATATTCGGGTAGATCCAACACCGGACACAACACCACAAGGACGCCCCATTTGAAGAATCTCGTGGTGATATAGTTCGAAAAGGTGCGAACGAACTTCATCCGATCCATTGCTTCGAGCTGGGTCATCTACCCAAGCAATATCCGGCGCCAGAAGGAGGTAATAATCCGTTCGAAGTGGCTCGGCAATAGTTCCTGAAGCATCTGTCAACCAACTGGGACGACGATTAAAGACTACATCTAACCAAACTTTATCGATGATCAGCCCTGCATCAAAAAAGACTATAGTTGGTTCTTCTACTCCCATGGAGGCTTCGGGCAAGAGGAGCCCGCCTGACGAAGCAGGATCAAGCAAGTCAGAACGATCGCGTTCGAGAATCTGACAGACATCAGCATAAGATGGTTCAGATGTGTGAAGCGTAACGTATTCACGCGCATACTCGGGAATCCAAGCGCCTCGATAATGGTTCGCGAGCGCTTCCGCCAATACAGACTTACCAGTGGATTCCGGACCTACAATCGATATTGTAATCATAATCAGCGGTATTTTGTCTCTGTGCAATCTCCGAGCAACGAGATATAGGAGTCGAAACGTGATGGGGCGATATGTCCGGATGCTAATGCTGATACTACTGCGCAGCCCGGCTCACCACAATGAGTGCAATTGCCGAACCGACAATCGGCCGAAAGACGGAATATCTCCCGAAAATAATGTCCGACTTCTTCTTTTTTGAAATCGAATGTGCCAAACCCTTTGATACCTGGTGTGTCTATAACGGCTCCGTTGGCGGGTTCAGGAAGGAAATACATTTCGGAAAAAGTAGTAGTATGCATTCCCTTGTCGTGGGCATCGGATATGATGCCGGTTCGGGTGATTTCTTGGCCAAAGAGCGCGTTGAGTAACGTGGATTTTCCTACACCGGAATTGCCGCTCAAGAGGGTGTATTTACCCGCCGAGCTGCTGAAAACGTTTTTTATAAGCCGCTGTACCTTCTCCTTGCTGTCTTCTCCTTGAAGTTGACGAGCGCTGATACCATAGCAGGGATAGCCTAAGTCAGAATAAAGTGCCATTAGGTATTGCAACTCCTCCCTGCCAGCATTATCGAGCAAGTCAATCTTATTGAAAATCAGAACTGCAGGTACCTCATACGCCTCACAAGTAGCAAGAAAACGGTCGATGAACGTGGTGCTGGTGCGAGGGTGATCAATGGTTACGATGAGGGCTGCTTGGTCGATATTTGCAGCTAAGATATGCGATTGCTTGGAGAGATTGGTGGATCTGCGAATGATGTAGTTGCGCCGTTCTTCGATGGCAGTAATCCAATTCGTACCATCCTGCAGCTGCTGTACCATAACTCGGTCGCCAACAGCCACAGGATTAGTTGAGCGAATCCCCTGAATGCGGAAATTGCCCTTTACGTGTGCCTCGATAATCGACCCATCGCTGAGCATTACAGCATAGGCACTACCCGAGGTCTTGGTGATAAGTCCGTTCATCAGACTGTCATGATTTCTTTCTCTTTGGCAGCGTAGAGTTCATCGACCTTCTTGATATATTTATCATGGGTTTTCTGCATATCTTCTTCGGCATCTTTCTCTACGTCCTCAGGCAGACCTTTCTTAATCAGTTTCTTAAATTCTTCAATAGCTTCTCTGCGCGCATTGCGAATAGCCATCTTGGCGCTTTCTGCCTCAGCCTTACATTGCTTGGCCAATTCGCGACGACGTTCCTCGGTCAAAGGAGGCATGGTCAAACGAATAATCTCGCCGTTGTTCGACGGAGTAAGACCGATGTTGGAGTTAATAATTGCTTTCTCGATTTCGCCGATAAGTTTCTTTTCCCAAGGCTGAATCGCGATGGTACGTGCATCGGGCACGAGTACTGTAGCTACTGAACTGAGTGGAGAAAGGGTTCCATAATAGTCGATACGGATTGTGTCGAGGAGTTTTGGACTGGCCTTGCCTGCACGGATATGCGAGAGCGTTTCATCAAGGTGAGTGATGGCGTTTTGCATCTGCTCTTCGGCAGTTGCTTCATACAAACTGAGTTCTTCTTCCATGGTGATATGGTAAATAGTAATTACAAAATTGGTTATTGCTGACTTATGGATGTACGAGGGTGCCGATGTTTTCACCATCGATAACGCGGAGAAGGTTACCCTTCTGATCCATATTGAATACGTAGATGGGCATGTTGTTTTCTTTACACATGCATATGGCGGTGAGGTCCATTACTTTGAGTCCGCGGGCGAGCACCTCATCGTAGGAAATTTCTGCGAACTTGGTAGCGCTGGAATCTTTCTCTGGATCGGCTGTGTAGATGCCATCCACACGTGTGCCTTTAAACATAACATCGGCCTCAATCTCAATAGCTCGAAGCGAGCTGCCTGTATCGGTCGTAAAATATGGATTACCTGTTCCGGCAGCCATGATTACTATATTGCCTTTATTGAGTAAGCGGATGGCCTTGGCTTTATTATAGAAATCGCCAATAGGCTCCATTCGTACTGCTGTGAGTACACGCACTTTCTGTCCAAGCGATTCGAGTGCAGAGGAGAGTGCAAGCGAGTTGATTACGGTAGCCAGCATGCCCATTTGATCGCCTTTTACACGGTCAAAGCCTTTCTGAGCCCCACTGAGTCCGCGGAAAATATTACCACCGCCAATGACGATACCAATCTGCACGCCACGGTCGGCTATTTCTTTTATTTGCTGGGCATACTCCATGAGACGATTCTCATCGATGCCATAGCCCTTCTGACCCATTAGGGATTCACCAGAGAGCTTGAGTAAAATACGGTTATACATATACTTGTTGTTCAATTATTATTTGCTTTCAGGAAAATCGTACCACGATGCGTACATAGCGTAGTTATGCGCTATTGTCTTGTTGATTTCTTCGGTTTGAGCAGGGTCCGCTTTCTTGATGAATTTAGCAGGCACACCGCCCCAAATCTCATACTCGCCTATTTGCGTACCTTTGAGCACCAGCGCTCCTGCCGCAACGATAGCGCCCTTGCCCACATGTACACCATCAAGTAGCGTGCTGCCCATGCCGATAAGCGCATAATCGTCCACGTCAGCGCCATGAATCGTAACGTTATGACCTACAGATACATAGTCGCCCAAGGTAATCGTGGATTTCTTATAAAGCGTATGTAAAACGGAGCCATCTTGAATATTGCAATGCTTGCCAATACGTATAGTATTGACATCTCCGCGGATAACTGCATTAAACCAAAGTGTAGTCCCTTCGCCAATGCTTACATCACCCACTACGGTGGCATTTTCCATCATAATTACGGAAGGGTCAATGACCGGGGTGAGAATCTCACCATTGCGGTCTATCGTTTTTACAAGAGCCATATTTTTTTTAATTGTTTTAGGTGGGTACTAAATATTCGCTATAATACTTGTTACCCACAATTAATCATTATCTTTTCGAATATGGGAATTTTTAGAACCCATTTTTAACTTATTCATTCAACCTTACGCTTGTTTCTCAAACCTGTAGGTCTCTCATGGTCAGTCCTTTAACCCCACCTAATATTATCTGGTGAGCATCAGTTTGACGGAAAGACCGAAACTATCGCTTGAGATGGGATAAGAAGAAGAGATGAGCGGCGTAGTGCCTTGGTGGTCGTAATACAACTGCAGATTGATTTTAGAGGAAAGCACATAATCCGCTGCCACTTTGATTGCCAGCACTTTGTTGCCAGAGGAAGCTTGGGTAACCCCTTCTTCTACCTTTCGCAAGAGCATTTTGATGTCCTTATAGCTTACATCAACAGCAAGTTTGAGATCATTACTTACTTTTTTCTGCTCGCCGCTCTTGAGCTTGTAGAAGATACTTAAATCCTTGATGGTATATCCCCAACCCACTACAAACTCATTGGTGTGGCCTTCTGTGAGTTGCACAGAGTTGACGTTGAGCGAGAGATTACGCTGTTTGCGCCATTCGAACTTGGCTGTCATTGAGTTCTTCATTGCGAGGTTCAAACCAATAAGCGGTGAGAATTGCTCAGAGAGCGTGACGCTTGAGATATCATAAGCCGATGAAGGCGTAGGCAAGTCGGTCTCTACATCACGCACAAAACCAATGGACTTATCCTTAACGCCATCTGCAGCAACCCAAGTGGAATAACTGGAATACGACGCAATACTATATTTACACGTATACGCGTGCGTGAGACTGACGGACTTGAAGTGGTCGCGCATCCAGGGCAGTTTACCCAACCCATCGTAAGTTACCGACCAGTTAGGCAGAATCTGAAGGATGGATAAGAAAGGATTGAAGCTTATCTTGTTGATATCTCGTCCGGTATAAGCTGCGAGGAATGCAGGAACGAGCACGTCAGCAGAAGTATTGCTTACTGTGCCCTTGCGGCTGTCGTATGGCGTACCAGCGGTAGCCGTACCAGATATAAAGCCATGGTCGGGATAAATCAGCCCATCGTATGCTGCTTGCAGGCGAGCCGTCATGATATCACGATTCTCCAAAAAGCGGTCATACACTTGCGAACTGAAATTCTCTTCAACCGAACCAATGCGCTTGAAAGCCGTAGCGATAGCCACTTGCGTAATATTGTAACTACCCGTGAAGGTCTCTTGGAGGTCGTTATACGAATAGATAATAGAGTTCGAACCTGCCATATATCGTTTGCCATTCAGCTGAATCTTAAAGCCAGGGAAGGGCTCTAGCGTAACCTTGGCATCGAAATCAGCGGTATTGGCCATCGTAGCCGGCTGCACGACCATGGTATCGGTTGACAACCAATTATTCTGCTTGGCCTTGTCCAAGAAATCAGAAGGGAAGAAACCAAATCCGAAATCAAAGCCTGGAGCAGAGGGGAAATTTTTCTGAATGTTCTGTCCCATGAAGCCAGCCTCTGGATAGAAACCGGGTACAACGAGAGAAGCCGTTTGTTTGTAGGTTACTTGTACGCGGCGAATAAGAGTCAGGAACTTCAATCCAACATCGCCAGCCCACTGAGCTGCTGTTCGTTCGTTAGGATCCTTGGTGGTCACTTTTACACGAAGCCCCGTGATAGGTTCTTTGGTGGTAATGAGCACCTTACTGTTGCCGGATACTTTAACCTTGCACTTTACTTCGCGGCCGAGGCTGTCGAGGACTTCTACTTCCACCAATTCGGAGTTGAGGCGATGGTTGACTTCCAGAGGTACACCTGCTTCTGTGGTGTAGGTTTGGTTGAACGTCTTCGACTTAAATGGCCGTCGCTTTGTGTTTCGTCCCATCTGCTGGAAACGTTGATTCATCTGCTTGAGATACTTGCTCTTGTTATAGAGATTCTCAAAATTCAGCGTAGCATCTGCCTGCCAATTGCGCATGGATGTTACCACATTTCCCAAATACGTATCGTCGTCAGTATTGCCACCCGTAACAGTCGCATTCCAATTGTATGTGCCATTATAGGAAGCATTGGCGGTAATCCAATCGAGGCTGCGGAAGCGGTTGAAAGGTACTGCCCATTGTGCAGTAAACACCTGCTGATATGTGTATGGCGAACCGAATTTGGAGAGACTGCGCTGAATGGTGTCTTTCCATGCTTCATAATAATCATTGGTAAAATGATAGTCGCGAATAATCTCAGGAGTATACAATCCCTCATCTACCATGGCGTTCATGCCTGATTGGAACGTAAATTTCAAACTCTTAGTGAGATCGTATTGGATATCCACATTGCGGTCCCATAGGAAGTCTTTTGAGAACGTAATATCCATTTGCTGCTCACCGCCTGAGAAATCGCGCATCTTCAGGTTATTGAAAGTGCGACGCATATTGGTAGAGAATGCCCAAGACTGTGGCAAATAGTAGATATTAAATTCTTTCAAGAATTTCGTAGATGGTTTCTGCAACTTCTTGGAATTCTTAAATGGTTCCCATGGTTGTGGATTGAAATTATATGAATAAGTAAACGAACCTCTGTGTTCAGTCGTTATGTTTTGTTCTATTTCAGGAGTCTTCTCCAATTGCTTGGAATAAGATGCAGAAATAGCGAAGTTCGCGGGGTCGTAAAACATATTCCGCTTCTTGGAATGAATATTCACCTTGAAGTTTGTAACGGAGAAATTCGTTGATTCCTGCACGGTACGTGACATCATTTTTACGGAGTCTTTTTCCTCCTTTCTGTCGTATGTTTCGAGGTTGTTTTTGAGTTTAATATCCGTATCGAGTGGGTCATATTCGGGCGAGAGTGTCTCGTTAGAATAGCTTACGTAAAGTGGCAATTGTATCTTGGCTTTTTCGGGGAAGAGCCGTCCGGCTTCGAGCGCAGCACTTACCGACAATTGATAACGGTTGTCCGTGTTGCGGTCGAGCACATTGCACTCTATAGATCCATACCCAGCGGTCTCCAAACGTCCGGCTACATTGACCTGCGCGATATCCGAAACTGCGAGGGAAGCGTTGGCCATAGCTGCTACACCACCTTCTTCGTTGAATTCCGACATGCGGAGTTCGTTCACCCAAATTTCGCCACTGACTTCTCTGCCGGAGTTGTTACGTACGCCAATCATGATGTTCTCTACGTTCTGAAGAGTAGGATTGCCCATTACAGTAATGCGATTGCGTTGCTTGCCGTCCTCTTCATCATATACCACGTAGGGGATGGTGTTGCTCACACCGGATGTGCCCTGACGCTTGGCTTTGTTGCGAG
Source organism: uncultured Bacteroidales bacterium (assembly GCA_946059305.1). Taxonomy (GTDB): domain Bacteria; phylum Bacteroidota; class Bacteroidia; order Bacteroidales; family Paludibacteraceae; genus Colicola. Next base: position 26,193 of record CAMGMU010000010.1, read on the forward strand.
CTGTCTTGGCTTCTGTGAGGAGCGAGAATGGGAAATCAAAGTAATTGGCTTGTGGCCAAACAAGGAGTCGATCTTGCTCGGAATTGTTGTTATAGATGCCCTCGGGAGTGATGGAGAGAGGGATTTCGTATTCGTAATAGTTTTGCGTCATATCCGAACCCAAACGTATGAAACAACTGAGTTCACCATCTTGGAGGTCGGGATCAATAGCGCGGAGCTTTTCTGCGTGTACAAACATCTGCAGGTGCTTGTATTGGCGCATGTCGTATGACGTAGTCTTATAAACAGCGCGCGCATCCTTGGGCGCGAGGTTCGTGATTCGGAGCACCATCGCCTGTTCGTTTTGAGCAATGAGTTGAGCCTGACCGGGGTCAGTCTGACGAGTAACACCCGGTGGCAACACATAGTTTATCGGCTGCCTATTGGCGTTTTCCTCGATATTGATAGCCTGCACGGCAATAGAGGCATTGGAGGTTGGAGGGAACGAGGCAGGATATAATTCTTTGGTGCATTGGCGCCATTCGCCACGAACGAGATCAAACGATGCCAAGCGGAAATGGCTTTCTTGCTTGAAGTTGGTGAGGTAGATACGCGCAAATCGAATGGATTTGAAATTTCGGATAGCTCCCACTTTTTCTTCGTATTGACGAATAGGAATCTTAAACTGCCACCAAATGACGGAGTCCGTCTTGCCGTTTTTAAACGACACGCTCGTACACATGCGTTCGGTGATATTTTGTTTACCCACAGCAAGGTCTTGCGGACGAAGCGAAACGCGATAGGAGTAGTACTTCTCATACTCGTTGAGGGTGTTATCAGAGTTGATATCTTCAGCATCCGGAAGGAGAGTAGCAGCCGTTCCATAACGTTGTCCTTCTTGCGTAACGGGCGAGTTGCCTTGTGTACCATTGTATCGTCGATAACGTTCTGTGATGCTAAGTTTCTGCTGGTCGTAGTCAGAGCCGAGGTAGTAATGATAGTTATCACCCGCGGGGTCGTTGAGCGGAGACAGAGGATCGGCTTCCCACGCAGAAATCACTTGAGGGCTCACTTTTTGTCGGAGAGCCGAAATGTAATCCGCATAGGGGTGTACACCATTATATTCAAAGAGAAGCTCGTCTTGGTCATTCAAACCGTTAAGGCCAAGGTCTTGCTGCTCTCGTGCTCCGGCTTCGTTGGAGAATGCGCGTACGGAGGAGGTTGTTTTAGCTACGCGTCCCCACACCGTGTTCTCTGTTTGATTGGCTTGATCATTCTCGCCTACAGGAAGACCATTCTCAAAGGCTTTTTTCCCATCTTTGAGAATATCTTCGCTCACGTCACCAAGGTTGATGTATAAATCACCACCCTCCCAATTGGGGTCTGGATTGGTAAGACGAGGATCCATAATCCAAAACTCGATATATTCGATATTGGCTTTCTCAAAATCGGTATTGTCAATCTTTCGCATGATACCACCCCAACGTTTCTCCGGGTTAGTGAGCTGACCATTGGCATCAATCTCATCTGCGCAGATATTATACGGTCCGCGTTCGGTAGGGTAGAAAGAGAGATTGAGGAGTGACAACCGATTCTCCTCGTTGATGGGCATATCGCGGTTGGGATACAACTCTTGTACGAATACGGTGCGCGTGCGATGGTCGTAGAGTGCGTCTGGATCGTTCTTGATGTATTCGGGCGTATTGGCTGTAGCGTATCCGAAGATAGGGTCTACGGTATACCAAGAGAGCAGGGCTCGATTTTTGCCATAGTCAATATTGTTGGAATGCGTAGCTTCTTCGTAAGCTGAAGGGGTGGATGCCAATTTCCAAAAGTTGGAATAATGGATATCGATATTGGTTTTGGTTGCTTCAAAATCATCAATATACGCCATACCGGCCTTGCCTACATCCCTCGTATGGCCGGGGATGAGTTGCGCAAACTCCGCATTGATTTGGAATGATGACGGCTGCGTAGCAGTAATCCAAGGGATCTTATCAAGTGCGTTGGTGAGCCACATAAACTCCGTTCTCCAACTGCCGTTGACGCCCCAAATGGTGTTGCTGATAGGTTCTGAACCGGTATTTACTTTGGTCGTGAGTGGACGCTCCGTAAGGTGCATAATCGTACCGCCGATGCTGAGGTCGGGGGTGAATTGATATTCCAGATTAGCGCCCATGAGCGACTTTCGCTGAAGGGAGAAAGTGGATTGGTTTTCGAGCTTAACTTCCACGTTGGTACCTGCGTCTATGATAGCTTGATTAAGAATGGTCACAGTACCCATAGTGTAATCCACCGTATAATCTACGTTTTCCACCAACGTAGCACCACCGGCAGTAACGCGTACAGAACCTCGCGGCACGTTCATTGCGCCAAGCGAGATTTGACTACCCGAAGTGCCTTTGTATTTACCCTGGATGGTAAACTTATTCTTTTCAGACATTTCAGCTGCCGAAACGAGGGTAGAGTCATAGAGCTCTTGGAAGCAGTATTTGCTGGCAATGGCATCGTTTCCGATGGCCTCTTTAAGGAAACTGCCGAATGGCTCGAGTACGGGGAAAATAATGCGTCCGCTATTCGGCAAGACCGTAAAGTTCTCTACGAAATCAAACTTGCCATCGGGGTTCTTGTTGCCTCGTTGATCGAGGGCATCCAAGCGGAGTACACGTAAGAGTTGCTTTCCCTTGATTTGACTCTCCGGAAGGTATTGTACGTCCGTTCCGATGGAGTCGTTTCTGTACATGATGTAGAGTTCAAACTTATCTTGTTGCAAGCTGGAAGCACCGAGCGAATAAATATTCTTCATCATGAGGTCCCACGTTCCGTATTTTTCGTCTCGTCGGCTGGGATCATAAGCATGAGGAGCGTTTCCTGATGATTTCAGCATCTTGAGAATGAGGGCATTGGGAGCGCGGAGGTTGTCGGAGCCATCCGTAGAAAACTCACCTACCTGATACACTTGTCCGGCATACGTGTATTCATATGCCACAGCGAGCACCTCGTCTTGGTTGAGGGCTGTCTTGAGAGATATATAGCCGAGGCTGGCATTAAGTGTATATTCTGAAGCAGAAAGCAGGCGAGCCGATTCGATTTTCTCAAAATCTTCTCCGCCAATCATACCATTGAGCCCGCTTAAAATGGTATTGCATAGCTGAATATCGCGTACGGATGGATCGACCGTAATGGTGGCATACAAACTATTGGCTTTGTTGTGCGGCGTTGGCGAACCGGATGTTGTCCATGCCGTATTCATCATGTGATCAGGGCGGTTTTCACCCAAGTCCGTCAAAGCGATGATATTGCGCGCCTGATCAAAATTATTTCGTTTATTGGTAATCCACACCTCCACCTTATTAATAGTCACACCGCTGGCGATATACGGTAGCGAAGCCATCGCCTGTTCGTATTGATCGCGGAAGAAATAACTGAGGAAGAAATGGCGATTTTCATCGTAGGCATCGGCTGTTATCTCAAACGAGGTGGTCTGCGCACCGCCTTTGGAGCTTACCGTTTTGCTCTCTGAATTCTGCTGCGAAATGAGTGCTTGCACCTTCAGTTTGCCGAACTGCAAGTCGGCTTTTACGCCAAAGAGCGCCTGAGGACCGCTGATGAGTGATGACTTCAGATTGAGTGACACGTTGCCCGCTTCCAAATTCTGAATGATATCATCTTCTTTGCCCTTGAAGCCCAACTTGAGGTTTTGGCGGTCGAAATCAAATGAAGACTCGGTATTGTAATTAAGATTAAACTTCAGTTTGTCACCCACGCTTGCGTTTACGCTCGCCTGAATCTTCTCGTCGAAGTCCAAACCGTTGGTGTTACGTGCACGAGCTGTAAGTGATGGATTATCAATATGTTGATGCTTAAATCCCAATCGCAATTCTGCCGACCCTTGCAGCTTGAGTTGTACGCCGCCAGGGCCAAAGATTTTGTCGGCTGCGCCGATATTGAACTTCATATCGGTGATGTCGAATTTCTTCTCGTTGTCATGTTCTACGGTTGCGATTTTCTGCTGCCAATATTGTTGCATAGCCTGCTGCTCTGCGTATTGGTTGTATTCTTCAGCCGTCATGAGATAGGGCGTAGCGATATCCACATCGCCGATTTTAGTGTGGATAATGTAATAGCCTGTAGTGGGTTGGTATTCAACTTCGGTTTTTACGTTATCGGGATTATGCAAATCGAGCGAAGAAACGGGTAAAGTCAGGTCCTCATAGGTGTCTGCAAGCATTTGTCGCACTTGGGTGGGCGCCATATACGCGGAGTCTGCAGCCGCCGAAAGGGTGTCAGTAGCGGATGTGGAAACGGCAGGCGTCAGCACTTGTGTCTGAGCAAAAGCGCTGCCATAAACGAGGAGAAGGAGGAGCGATAATATGTAGTGCCTAATCTTCAAAATCTATAAATCTTCAATATGTAAACAAAAAGATGGAGTAAGCGGTTTAACACATTATATCAAAGCATCTTAAGTGCTTCTTTGATTACTTTTTCCACCGTAAGCGATGGATTGGACTTAAGCAGTTTGTCAACCGCTTTTCCTGCCGCTGCAGCGGGGAAACCGAGCATGGAGAGCGCGCTTACAGCCTCTTGCTTTACTTCCGATGCAGGGCTGCTTCCCAAATCCAATTGCGTCTCATTATGAGAAGGGCCAAGGTTGTCGCCCAGGTCGATTTTCAAGACCGTATCTTTGAGGTCAACGATAATACGCTGAGCTGTTTTCCCGCCTATACCTTTGATATTGGAGAGCGCTTTCACGTTGCCCGTAGCGATAATCTGGCGAATCTCTGCAGCCGAATATCCTGACATGATCATACGGCCGGTGTTGGGACCAATCCCGCTTACTGAAGTGATAGCAAGGAAGAGTTGACGCTCGCCTTTGGTCATGAAACCGAAGAGCTGATGCGTATCTTCGCGGATAATCTCCTCTGTAAAAAGCTTTATTATTTCGCCTTTCTGCTCTTTATGTGCCTCTTTGCCCGCGAGGGTAGAGTACGTGGGGAGTGCTATATTGATTTCGTAGCCTATACCACCTGCTTCCACTACTGCGGTTGCGGGGGTCAGTTCTGTGAGTTCACCTTTTATGTAATCTATCATATTATGTATTGATATTGTCGGTTTTGCGAATATTTATGCTTTTATGCACAATAAAGCATGCAAAATTAGTAAAAAATATCTGAATTACAAAATTTTTCACCCGAAAAAGCGCTATTATTATAAAAATAATAATTTTTCTCGTAAAAATTTGCATTATTGCAAGTTATTTCGTAATTTTGCACATTCGTAAGTATGTCAAAAAACAAACAATCAGATATGGAAATTAAAGAATTGGGTGAGTTTGGTTTGATTTCTCGTCTTACCAAAGATATCAAACTGCATAATCAATCCACGCTTAAGGGTATAGGTGATGATGCTGCCGTGCTTGATTTTGGGCAGAAGCAGACGCTTGTTACTACCGATATCCTGCTTGAAGGCGTTCATTTCAATTTGGAATACGTGCCTCTCAAACATTTGGGTTACAAAGCTGCGGTGGTGAATTTCTCTGATATCTACGCAATGAACGGTCGTCCCACTCAGATTGTGGTTGCGCTCGGTATCAGTAAGCGTTTTACGGTGGAGCAGATAGAAGAACTATTCGCTGGTATGCGTCTTGCGTGCGAGGTATATGGCGTGGATTTGGTGGGTGGTGATACCACAGCTTCTTACACCGGTCTGACCATATCCGTCACTTGTCTTGGGGTGGCTGATAAGAAAGATATCGTCTATCGAAATGGGGCAAAGGTCAACGACTTGATTTGCTGCACCGGTAATTTAGGTGCGGCTTATCTCGGTTTGCAACTGCTGGAGCGCGAACGATTGGTGGCAGAGGTTAGTCCTGAGGAGGCGCAGAAAGCGTTTGAAGGGAAAGAGTATTTGCTCGAGCGGCAACTCAAACCGGAAGCTCGCAAAGACGTAATAGAGGCGTTAAAGAAAGCAGGTATCAAGCCCACTTCGATGATGGATATTTCAGATGGGTTGTCGTCGGAACTACTGCATATTTGTAAAGAATCCAAGGTTGGATGCTGCGTGTATTCCGGTAAGATTCCCGTTGATTATGAGGCAGTTGCAATGGCGGAGGAACTGAATTTCGATATTGTAACTTGCGCGCTCAACGGTGGTGAGGATTACGAATTGCTCTTCACCATTGACCAGAAAGATTACGAGAAGATTATCCCTGTAGAGGATGTAAATATTATTGGTTATATTCAAAAACCGGAATTGGGCAGTGTACTTATGGGCCGTAATGGTGAAGAGATTACGTTGAAAGCTCAGGGGTTTGATGCCTTCCCGGAAGGTATTTGATTGCGTATGAAGATAGTTATTTTAGGAACAGCCTATCCTTATCGAGGTGGATTGGCCGCTTTTAATGAGCGTTTGGCAAGTCAGTTTCTCCAGGAGGGAGACGAGGTAGAGGTGCTTACGTTTACCTTGCAATATCCGTCGTTTCTTTTCCCCGGAAAAACGCAGTATTCATCAGAAAAAGCGCCTGATGGCTTACGTATCCGTAGGGTGCTCAACAGCTGCAATCCGCTCAACTGGATTCGTGTAGGCAGGCAACTGAAGAAATCGGCTCCCGATCTCTTGATTGCCTGCTATTGGATGTCGTTTATGGCTCCGGCATTCGGTACCGTATGCCGAATTGCCCGCAAAAATAAGCACACCCGATGTATCGCTTTGGTTCACAATATGTTACCTCATGAGCCGAGCATGATGGATAAACTCTTTTCGCCGTATTTCGTAGGTGCGCAACATGGTTTTGTTGCCCTTTCGGAAAGCGTGGTTCATGATATTGAGAAATTGGATAAAAATGGTGTCCCCAAAACGTTTTCACCTCATCCCATCTACGATCATTATGGCAGTCGAATGACTAAGCAGGACGCATGTGCAGCCTTAGGTATCGACCTTGAGGAGCCCTATCTGCTGTTCTTCGGTTTGGTTAGGGCATATAAAGGGCTCGATTGGTTGATTGAAGCCATGGGAATCCTTAAAAAGGCAGGAAAAAAGTTACCGATACTCATTATTGCAGGTGAGTTTTACGAAGATGAGGATAAGTATCTTCAGCAAATCAGCAGACTCGGACTGAAGAACAACGTGATTGTGAAGAATGAGTTTGTGCCAGATGCTGATCTACCCAAATATTTCGGTGCGGCTGATTTGATTGTGCAACCCTATAAATCGGCTACTCAGTCAGGTGTGACGCAGGTGGCTTTCCATTTTGAAAAACCAATGCTTGTTACGAATGTAGGCGGCTTGGGGGAAATCGTTCATGATGGCAAAATGGGCTATGCCGTTGATCCGAATCCGCAGGCTATTGCGGATGCTATTGTGGATTATTTTGAACACGATAGAAAAGAGTCGTTTATTGAATATCTCCGAACGGAGAAGAAGAAATACGATTGGGATAAGATGACGGCTGCTTTTATGCATATTTATAAGGTGGGTTCTAATAATTCCCATATTTGAAAAGATAATGATTAATTGTGGGTAACAAGTATTAAAGCGAATTTTTAGAACCCACCATAAAAGTGAACGTTAAACCATCACTCACAAAATCAGTTAGAATTTTGATACGTCAAACCGCTATAGAATGTCTTCGCGCTGAAGCGCAGGCTATTACCGACTTAATTCCTCGTTTGGACGAGTCGTTTGACAAAGCAGTACAGCTGATGCTGGATTGCAAAGGGAAAGTGATTATCACGGGTGTAGGTAAATCAGGTCATATCGCTACTAAGATTGCTGCTACGCTTGCATCGCTTGCCACCCCCTCGTTTTTCCTTAATCCATTGGATGCCTATCATGGTGATTTGGGCATGCTTGCCCCCAATGATATATTGATTGCCATCTCTTATTCGGGCAACACGGAGGAGTTGCTTAGGTTTATCCCCTTGCTGAAAGAGCGTGGAATATCCGTGATAGCTCTTACGGGCAAGACGGATTCTCTCTTGGCTCGTTATGCGGATGTGGTGCTGGATGTAGCTGTAAGCCGTGAGGCCGACCCGCTCAATCTCGCCCCCACCTCTTCTACTACGGCCGCGCTCGCGCTCGGGGACGCACTCGCATGCGCCATCGCGAAAGCGCGCGATTTTCAACCCGCTGACTTCGCACGGTTGCATCCCGGTGGAGACCTCGGAAGACGACTGCTCACCCGTGTAGAGGACATGATGGTGAGAGATAATCTGCCGTTGCTCCGGCCGGATTGCCCCATGAGTGAAGCGATTGAGGTGGTTACCAACGGCAAACTCGGAGTTGGTATTGTGGTGGAAAACGGTCGGCTATGCGGTATCATCACCGATGGTGATGTGCGCAGGGCCATGCAAGCGTACAAAGCCGATTTCTTCACTACGCACGTAAGCGAAATCATGACGCCCACTCCCAAAACGATTCATGCCAAAGACCGTATCGTAGATGCTGGCGAACAGATGAATCATTATTCCATTCACTCGCTTGTGGTGCTTAACGAGCAAGAGGAGGTGGTGGGGGTGATTGATTCGTTCTCCTGCTTACCCGGTACGCGTTTTTATCATTAAAAGACGCTGTTGAGAAATGGTTTAAAAAACGAACGGAAGTTTGAAAATCAAAAACAAATGAAGAATATTGCAGTCATATTAGCCGGAGGAATAGGCAGTCGTGTAGGGGGAAACATCCCCAAGCAGTTGCTTCCTCTGGCCGATGGCCGGAGTGTACTCGAGCATGCCGTATTGGCTTTTGCTGAGGAGGCTTGTATAGATGAAGTGTGCGTGGTGATGCATCCGGATTATCTGCCTTACGCTGAGGCTATCCAGAGCGGATGTGAGAAACTGAAAACGATAATTGTTGGCGGAAAAGAACGCTGGGAGTCATCTGTACATGCTATTGAAGCCTATCGAGCCAAACTCTCAGAAGCAGAATGGGTAAGCAGTAATATCCTGCTCCACGATGCGGCTCGGCCGTTTGTGTCACCTGCTATCATACAATCGGTTTGCGAAGCATTAAAAACGCATTCGGCTGTTACGGTGGCTGTTCCTGCTACAGACACTATCTATCGAGTTGAGGAAGGGCAACTCCGGGAGATTCCTGACAGGAAAACGATGATGCGTGCGCAGACGCCCCAAGCTTTTCGTTTACCCTTGATTGCTGAAGCTTACGACCGATCCCTCAGCGACCCGCATCTGCAAGCTACCGACGATTGCGGCATTCTCTTTAAGTACATGCCCGAAGAACCGATTTTCGTTGTTCAGGGCGAAGAAGCAAATAAGAAAATTACGTTTAAAGAAGATCTTAGATGACTGATTTTAAGCATATCAAACTGCTGCTGATGGACGTAGATGGCTGCATGACCGATGGCACTATTTATTACGGCAACAATGGCGAGGAGCTGAAGCGCTTCTGTATTTACGATGGTATGGGGTGCGTGTTGCTAAGGCAAGCCGGCATTCCATGTGGCATCATCACCAGCGAACAGATACCGCTCATAGAGCGGCGAGCCCGCAAACTCCAACTCGACTACCTGTATCAGGGTGCTGGATCCAAGCAAGGCAAAGACTATACGCTCCGCTATATACCCGCTGCTGCCGAACCGGAGAAGGTGCCGCCTATGACCAAACTCGAAGCGGCCAGAGAGATTTGCCGCATGATGCACATTTCGCTCGCCGAGGTTTGCTTTATTGGCGATGACGTCAACGACTTAGACTTGCTCCTCTCCGTTGGACACCCCGTCTGTCCCGCCAATGCCATCCCGCAGGTGAAAGCCATCCCCAACATTCGCATCCTCTCGCAACGAGGTGGAGAAGGAGCCATCCGATTTATCACAGACGAGATTATTCGTGGGCTCAAAATCTGAAAAGCATTTTTTGCTCTTTCAACTTAGTAGAAACATGTAAGAAACAAGCAATATGCAAGCAATTATTTTAGCTGCCGGAATGGGCAAGCGATTAGGTGAATATACGGCTGAAAATACCAAATGTATGGTGCCGGTGAATGGCGTCAGACTGATTGACAGAATGCTCGAAAGCCTCGCTCGCTTGAACCTGAATAGGGTAGTAATTGTTGTGGGCTATGAAGGCCAGAAACTGATGGATTATATAGGTAATCGATACGTTGACCGCCTCCGAATAGAATACGTAGAGAACCCTGTTTACGACAAAACGAATAACATTTATTCGTTGGCTTTGGCCAAAGACAAACTGCAAGAAGACGACACCCTTCTACTGGAGAGCGACTTGATTTTCGACTCCGGAGTGCTTGAGTTGCTGGTGGATAATCCCTATCCGAACCTTGCTTTAGTAGCCCGATACGAGACCTGGATGGATGGGACGATGGTCACAATCGACGATGACAACAATATCGTAAATTTCATTACGAAAGCCGCTTTCCGCTACGCAGATACCAGCTCGTATTTCAAGACAGTCAATCTCTATAAGTTCTCGCGCGAGTTTTCGCAGCATAAATACGTGCCGTTTTTGGAGGCATATATGAAGTCTGTGGGGCTGAATGAATATTATGAAAACGTGCTCCGCATCATTTCGTTCTTGAATAATCAAGACCTGAAAGCCCTTCCGATAGGTAAACTCAAATGGTATGAGATTGATGATAAGCAAGACTTGGATATAGCTGAAGCGCTATTTGCGGATGAGCAGGATATTATCCGCAAGTATTATGGCCGCTATGGCGGTTTCTGGCGATTCCCGCAAATGCTCGATTACTGCTATTTAGTGAATCCGTATTTCCGTTCATCGAATATCATCGATGAGATGGAAGCCAATTTCCGCACGCTGATTGGGGAATACCCTTCGGGAATGAAAGTGAATACGCTATGTGCTTCCAAATGCTGGGGCATCCGCGAGGAGTATATCGTACCGGGCAATGGCGCGGCCGAGCTCATCAAAGCGCTAATGGAAAACTTGTCGGGCACGATAGGTATCGTTCGGCCTACGTTCGAGGAATATCCGAATAGATACGCAGCAGAGCAAACGATTGCATTTGTGCCGCAAAACGAAGATTATCGCTATTCGGCCGATGATTTGATGACGTTCTTTAGCGAGCATCAACCAGATTCGTTGCTGCTTATCAATCCGGATAATCCTACGGGCAATTTCATTCCCCGCCAAGATGTGCTCCGATTGGCTGATTGGGCAGAGAAGCACGGGGTGCGGCTGATTGTGGATGAGAGCTTTGTAGATTTTGCAGCAGGTTATCCCGCTAATACCCTCCTCTCAAATGCCGTTTTGGAGCAGTATCCGCATCTGATTGTGATGAAGTCCATCTCTAAGAGTTATGGTGTGCCAGGCATCCGATTGGGTATCCTATGCGCAGCAGATAAAGCGCTGATTGCGCGTATTAAGAAACAGGTAAGCATTTGGAATATCAATTCATTTGCGGAGTTCTTCATGCAGATTTATTCCAAGTACGAAGCCGATTACCATCGCGCATGCGCTCGCTTTATTGAGGAGCGCACCCGCTTTGAAGCTGAACTCCGAGAGGTCCCTTTTCTGAGGGTGATTCCTTCGGAAGCCAATTATTTTCTCTGCGAGGTACTACCGCCTTTTACGGCTCACGAACTGGTGCTCCTCGCCCTGAAAAAACATAATATCTTGCTTCGCGATTGCTCCGATAAACCCGGGCTGAATGGCAGTCAATACCTTCGTATTGCCGTAAGAAATCGCGAAGATAACGAGCGACTTATAGAAAGCCTGAAGACAATAGCAAATGGCTGACGCGATGAATATATGTATATGCGGTGGTGGCGGTTTAGGGCATACTACTGCCGGAGTATTCTCTTCTATGAAGGGAGTACAAGTCAGTATGCTAACCGGTCATCCTGAGAAATGGCAGAAGCCCTTTAGGGTGAATGACCCCTATGGGCGTACGTTTTGCGGAAAGATAACCAACGCTTCCCATAATCCGGCAGAACTTATTCCTGCAGCCGATATGGTACTGTTGTGTTTGCCAGCATATTTGGTGGAACAAACGTTGCGCGACATAAGGCCTTTTCTCAACGACTCTACCATAGTAGGATCTGTGGTTGGCAACACCGGTTTCTTCGTATTTGCACATCAGATTCTTCCCTCTACGACCCCACTTTTTGCCTTTCAGAGGGTACCCTATATATCGCGTGTGACAACCTATGGAGAGGAGGCCAATCTGCTTGGATACAAATCGGAGTTGCTGGTTGCTACCGAAAATATTGAGCAGGTTGACTTGTTTTGCAAACGATTGTCTGAACTGTTCGTAACGCCTGTCCGTCCTTTGGATTCTTTTTATGAGGTTACGTTGAGCAACAGTAACCCCATCCTGCATACCGGCAGGCTCTATACTATGTGGAAAGATTGGGATGGAAGTCCGTATGCTGAGAATCCTTTGTTTTATTATGGATGGACGATTGAGGCTTCCGAGATAGAGATTGCCATGGACGATGAGTTGTTTGCGTTGTTGAAAGCATTAAATGTGAGCACCAAACATTTCAAAACGCTCTTGCATCATTATGAAGTTACGGATGCATGTTCGCTTACGCAAAAGCTAAGAAGCATTCCCTCATACGCCGAACTTCGTTCCCCGATGAAAAAGGTGGATGGGGGATGGATTCCGGATGTTGAAAGCCGATATTTTACGGAAGATTTCCCTTACGGATTGCGTTTGATTCGCGATTTGGCACACGCAAACAACCTGCCTTGCCCAACGATTGATAAGGTATATGATTGGGGTATTAAAATGATACAGAAATGAGAGACTTTATTGTTAAGATACTGCTAAAATTAGGGCTCTACAAGAAAGTGGTAGAGCTGATTAACCGCGTGAAATTCGAGCGTCAGGCTCGACTCATGCGCAAGTCAGGATTGGCGATGCTTGAAGCGGCAGATAGGGCGTTTTCGGAAGTAGGTGTGGAGGCGTTCCTCACTTATGGATGCCTGTTGGGCGCTTTTCGAGAACACGGCTTCATCTCTTACGACCCCGATATCGACCTCGGCGTGCTTGCGGATAGCCTCCCTGAGAATATCCACGCACACATGCAGAAGCATGGGTTTATTCCATATCGTCAGATTGTACTTGCGGATGGTAAGACCATTGCCGAAACAACGTATGTGTATGAGGGTTTGCATCTGGATGTCTTTTATTACTATCGAGAGGGCAACGACCTCTACAGCATCATCCAGCGCAAACACGAAACCAAAGAATGGAAGGAGGCTAATGCCACCGATGGATTCCCTTGCGACCGCTCATACGTGCCGTATTGCCCGATGGAACGACGCGATTTCCTTGGGCTCAAGGTCTTCATGCCAGTAGATACGGATGGATGGCTGCGAGCTATCTATTCTGACTCCTATATGACCCCTGTCAAGAATTGGACAAAAGAGGGGTATATCACCCGAATCATTCATACCGAGGAACGTTCGTACAGGCGTTTCTTATAAGGTGGGTTCTAAAAATTAGCTTTGTTACCCACAATAATGAATAGTTTTTCTTAAGTGGGAATTTTTAGAACCCACCATAAATCTTTCAGCTATGCTTACAGCTATCATCTGTACTTACAATCGCGAGAAATATATCGGTCCGCTATTGGAAGCATTGGCCGCCAACGATCTCCCCAAGTCGGAGTATGAGATTCTCTTAGTGGACAACAACTGTGCTGACAATACGCGAGGCGTCTGTGAGACGTTTGCCCAAGACCATCCCGATGTGCAGTTCCGCTATACCGTAGAGCCGGAGCAGGGACTCTCTGCCGCAAGAAATAGGGGTATCCGCGAGGCGAAGGGCGATTGCATCGTGTATGTAGATGATGATGCCTATGTGGAGCCTTCCTACTTGCGGATTTATGCCGACTATTTCGCACAGCATCCAGAGGTGATGGCGTTGGGCGGCCCTATTCGTCCGCTGCTCGAGATGAATGGTGATCCAGCGCTAACGATTGCAGAGTTCAAGCGCGGTCACACCTTGCAGGAGCCTGCTTGGATGACCTCCTATACGCGTGCACTACTCTGCGCATGGATGGATTACGGCAATCAAGTACGCGAGTATCCCCATGGTCGCTATCCCGGAGGCGGAAATTCGGCTTATAGGATTGAGGTGTTTAAAAAAGTAGGATTCTATAATACCGAACTCGGAAGAAAAGGCGGCAATCTGATGGGGTCGGAAGAGAAAGACATCTTCGACAAGATGCACGCCCAAGGAATGCTGGTGCGCTATTTGCCCGAACCGGTATTACACCATATCATCCCCGAGCAGAAACTGCAACAGCCGTATTTTGACCGACTGACGCGCCAAATGGGCATCAGCGAACGCAAGCGCACCCTTGCTATCTCTCGCACCAAGTACATGAAGCGACTCTTTGCTGAGGCGGTAAAATGGGGTGGCACCCTTGTGCTCCTCTGCCTATATACCCTCCAGCTCCATCCTGCCAAAGGCTGGAAACTCGTGCTCTTCCGCAAGAACGTCACGGCTGGTCTCCTCGCCCTCATTCATGATTGATGCCCTTCGGGCGTTCCAAGTGCCCCGCGGGCGTTCCAAATGGAACTGCGCGCAGCGCCATACCCTTACTCTAAAATGTGTGAACTTTGTGAACTTTTTGTAAAAAAGCTTCTAAAAATTGAGTGCGCTATCCTCCCGGACGGCGCACTCTTGATTGTTATGAAAAAGGTTACAATAATCTCAGTATGATAGGATAGTTAGCTTTTTTTCAGTTGGCGAAATTTGGCAAGGCCTTCTACTTGTTCGATTTTGCCGGCTTTTTTCCACCGCATCAGTATCGTACCGATAGACTGCTTGGTGGTGGATTGCTTGCGCTTCACGCGGAGGGCGATGAGGTCGGACTTATCAAACACCTCCGGCAAGAGGTCGAGCAGCGACTCTACTGAGCCCTTGGCTGTAGCCATCTCCAGCCCTTGGCTGATTTCCTCTTCGAGTTTCTCGCCAAAGATAGCCATCTGCGTGCGGAACGTATATTCGGCCACCCACTCGGCAAACTCGCCAATCTGTTTCTTGTTTTGCCTGCCCTCCATCAGGTAGCAGAGCATACCTGCGCGGAAACCAATCACCGCAGCACGGCGGCGGAGGATATCGGCCGAATGGCTGTCGGCATCAAGCGCTTGCAAACGTTTGTTTTCCTGCCAACGCATGATGGCATTGGAGACAATCGGACAAGCAATAAAGCCCTCTTCGCGGTCAAGCCTGCGCGCCCATTCGATGATCTCCGCTTTCTCCGCATCGGAGTAATCTTCAAAAATCGGCATCTGCGCATAGGAGGTATCGGGCAGCTGAGCAAAACACGTTCGCGTCATCAAACCATTCTCCACATTATCCGAAGAGAAGAACCGATTCATGGCGCGTGGAGTGCCGGTAAATAGCAGGTTGTAATAAACCCTAACTTTTGCCGAAAACGAGTTTTGCGACATATACGATTGCGCGTATTCGGCATTATCAAAACCAAGACGATAGATATCCGACTTTTGCGACCAAGTGCCCGCTTTTTCGGTTTTGATAAGCGAATCAATCTCCTCGCAGATACCGATGAGGTGCTTGCCCTCGGCATAAGTGAGCTTCTGCAGCAGCTTCGCAATGGAGATATTTACGCCATCATTACGCGGGCAGGCATGGGGATCTTCCGGCTGCATCTTGCTGTTTTTGGCAGCCCGCAATTTTTCCTGATACTGCATTTCCCGCTGCCGCTCAATCTCATCTTGCTCGTTGATGGGTGTCAGCAGCAAATCGATGGGTTTGCGGATAAACGACTTACCGCTGGCAGCCGGAGCGGTGATGCACGCCATGAAGGATAGCGACTGCTCTTGTCCATCCAAATATCTAAATCGAATGCGGGTGGCGAGTGCGCCCAAGATGGGAAGCGATGCGATGATCATAGCCGGCCGATAGGCTTCGGGCATGCGTCGGTTTATCAGCCGGAGCAGTCTCGGCACGTACGGCATCGGCATCTCTGACGCGGCTGACGAGAGCCCTGAGGCTGCAAGATTCTCCTGCGCTGCCGTTGATTCGGCTTCTTGTTCCGCAAGTCGGATGGCAGACTGCAATACGGCATCCATCTTGTTCTTGCGCGGCCGCGAAAGTGCGCTCTTGATCGCCTGCTTGCGTTCTTCTTCCGAAAGCCCAAAGTCGGGCAGAGCGCGAAGCAACCAGTCCGGCCGAAAATCGGTGATATAGCGCATGGAAATGGCCATGGAGAAATAGAGGGTGTTGCGTTCACCAACAGACGGGTTGTCGCCTCCGCCGAGAGCGAGCTGCAAGTGATAAGCAATGCGATCAGTGGGAATGCCGCGGTAGGTAAGCTCACCAAACTTTTCTCCCGTACTTTCATCCACCAATCCGCTATCGCTGACCGAATGGTTATCTCCATCATTAGCTGCGCTATCAGCTGATTGCTCCCCTCTTTCGAGGGCAACTTGAAAGGTTGCTTGCTCCTGCCAATATTGTCGAGCCTCTTCCGATGGATATGAGAAAAGACCGAGCGGAGCATAATAATAGACATAGCTGCGGGGCACCAAAAACGATGCGCGGGCGGCATCTTTGGCTACGGCATCATACTCCACATCGAGCGCCTCGGAGA
>CAMGMU010000011.1 GCA_946059305.1 uncultured Bacteroidales bacterium
ACTACTATCGCATTACTATCGTATTACCATCGCATTACCATCGTACACAAATGCTTGTGTAATACAAGCGATTTGCCTTGTAGGTGTTAACTGTTACCCCGAAACTTTCAAAATTTTCCGTTTTACAGGGCCTCTAAGAAAATGGTTAAAAAGCAATATCTTTGCACTCGCATTCGTCAGCGATGGATGCACTAACGCGATGAGGAGCGATGAGGACTCATTGAGGACCCTTATCGAACTCATACGGGTATAGTTTGAATCTTCGAATACGCCTAACGCAAAATGTTCGATTTTTAAGATTAGCTGAAAAGAGGCAGCCACATTATCTTGAGGATTATTTGTACCGATTATGCCTTTTACGACAAAAATTCAATGAGGAGCGATGAGGACTCATTGAGGAGGCATTGAGGACCCTTATCGAACTCATACGGGTATAGTTTGAATCTTCGAATACGCCTAACGCAAAATGTTCGATTTTTAAGAATTACTGTCCAAGTGAAAACCGAACGAAAATATTAGCTTGTAAAAACCGGAGCATGTTAGGTCAGTAAACAGGGCATTTTACGTCAGTTTTGGACTTACTTCCGTTTATAGTGCACATGATAATGAATAAATAGTCATATTTGTGCTATCTAAGAACATTTATTTAGTTGAAAATTTGGAAATTTGAAATAAAATGAGTACCTTTGCAGCCATCAAACGAAAAGTAAGCAAAACAGTGACCTAATATGTCCGGTTTTGATGACCTAATATCGTCCGGTTTTTACACAAAGCACAACTTTGCAATCGACAAATATATAGAGGATATGCCCCAAAAAGCTAAAAATATCCGAAAAAATCAAACTCAAGTAGACATTAATGGTAACAAAGTCGGCTCTAATAGACCTGATGTTCAATACGATCTGAATGGTCAGCATTATAATGTCGAGTTTGACACACATCCAGAAAATGGTCTCAAACATCAGCAAACGGTTCAAGCAAATGATCCCAATGCAAAAGTAATTTTGAAAACAGTAGAATAATGAATATAAATGTAACACTTACTTTCTTTCCTTATGATATAAAATATGTGAAAGATAACTTTATCTCTGCAATCGGAGCTGAGTATAACATGCGTTATTATGATGACTATAAAGGTGTCATAAATGAATATTATATTCAGCAATATAACGCGCCGGATGCACAATTCATTTTATACGCGCCCCAAAATAATCCACATACAACAATTATGTATGCGAATATAATGGATGGATATGTTAATCTCATTAAGTATGTGGCAAAAAAGTGTGGAATGGAATACTACAACGTCTCCATCTATGATGGTACATCTCAAATGATGGAGGCATATCATTTTCATTACTATTCCTCCACAAAGTGTCGTCACATATTGTGCTATCAAGATCCTCAGTGGGTATTCTACGAAGATGGAGAGCCTTTGGAGTTTGAGAATGTGGAATTATATAAATTAAGACTGAAGAAAAAACGACTAAATAAAGAAATCATATTACAGTATTTGAATCATTTAGGTTGGAATCTTCTGGATGAGAATTTTTGGCGCACAGAGAATGTAGTATATGAGTTTGTGGAAATACCGCATAGATGATTACATGAACAGAAATTCCTCCAACAAAGGTAGATATTGTTAGACCTAATAATTTAACGGATTAGTATGTCAATCGAAAAGAAAGATATTATTGATTACATTACAGAAGAAAACGGGAAGAAAGTATTATCCATTTCCGATCATCTTCAATGGGATGACATGGATCATCTATTAATGTTGCAAGAGAAAATAAACATGTATCTATCTGCAATAGAGACAGGTCAAGTGTCAGATTATTATCCAAATGCGACAAATGGGTATGTAATATGTCTGTATTTGAAATATGAACCCGATGAACAAGGAGAATCATTCTTGCAGAAAGTGAAATACTTTTTTAACAATTCCGGATACGAATTCAAATATGAAATACTTAGATAGAGTAAGTATGTTATTTGAAATATATGGAATAGCACTATTGTAATGGATTTAAATGTAACACTTACGTTCTATCCTTATGACATAGAATATGTGAAAGACAATTTTATCTCTGCAATCGGAGCTAAGTATAGTAATTATGCGCGTAAGGTACATGAGGCATCTCCTTCAGCAGTTGGGTTTAATAGAATTGAAATTGATTTCCCAGCACCCGCATATATCCCTTTTCATAGCCACTGGAGCGGTAATAAATCTATGCGACTAGACTCAAATCCATCACCTGAAGACATTAATGCCATAGCAGGTAAAGTCGGATTCGTTTTTGGTATGGGAGATGGATTGGTCTACTTCTTTAATAGCAATGGGGTTCAGGCTACATGCCCTATGAAATACTTTGTTAATCCCAAAAGATAATTGGTATAATGAAAAAATTATTTTTATTTTTTGCTTTTTTTATTTCTATTATTAGCTCTCTGAATGCGCAAACCTTTCAAGGGGTGTCGGATATGTTTGAATATGCATTATATCACTTTATGTTTGTATATCCAGATACGAGCTACCATAGTTATTTCCCTCAGCCGGGAGAACCATACTATGTGGCCGTATCTTTACCGGATAGTTGTGAAATAGAGAAAACCTTTCCTAAGGAAAAGTTTCCGGATGTTGTTTTTTGTGGGGAACGTGAAATTCCCCTCAAACTCCGTTTACGAGCCCAGTGCGTTCCTCTGCATCGCTATCATTTGAGGCGTAGAACCCCTGCCCCGGCTATGCATCTGATTACTTATTATCTAGAGGATACAATGTTTACCATACAAATTAGCGATTTAACCATCCATAGAAAGAGAGGAAAAGTAGTACGAATCGGAACAGATGATGCCGGTTGTATTTACGACTTTAAACAACAAAAAGATTTAGGAATATGGACTTTATATAAGGTTGAAAGATGTGGTGTAAAATATAGATGCGTCGATAAAAATCAATGATTACGATGAAAAGAACTTACTACCTAAATAACTAGGGTGTCAAATTTTGTTTGAACCCCTATAAGCAAGCTTAAGAATCTGTATCTTATCCAGACCTCATCCATTGGAAAAAGGAGAACCTTTTGACCAATTGGGTCTCGATAAGGAGGAAAAAACTTGTTGGTTAATCTGCAAAATTTGACACCCTATTTAACTGATATTATTGTATATGGAAAGAGATTGTAAATATATTGCATTGTATATAGCCATATTGCTTTCTTCGTTTTGTTGTGTGCATAGTGATGGCGTCACTCCAATTAATCCCCCTATGGTCGTGGATATATATAACTATTTTAGGAAGGATCATGTCGATTCCTCCCTTGGGGTGATTTCTTTTGCAAACAAAGATACTAGTCTACAACTAATACAGGGGGAAAGTGGGGACTATTATTGTGATTTTTTGAAAGATAAGATTATAATGTACTATCCTGATGATTATAATATTGTCTTTATGCTTTGCGATCCTCCCACTCCAAACAATGAGTTATATGTTTATGTAGATAGTTCTCGATATCTTGTACACCCGCAAAAAACGTTTGCGGTATATAGTCTTGATGAGTTTTTTTCTACATTCTTATATTTACGTCTTCAGAGAGGAGATTCCTTGCTTTTCAATAAGAAAACTTTTACTCTTCGTGAGGAACACATGTATGAGATATTGGACATTGCTGGAGAATTTTTAAAAGTTCGTGAAGTAAAATACGAAGAGACGCATGTTCCACGAATTACGTCGCAGTCCTCCAACCCGATATTTTTATACCGCTGGCGCGATGGTAATTAGTTTTTCTCAGAAAAATTTGTAATTGACGAATAGATAGTTAGTCGATACTGAAATTTAGTATAAATAATTGGTTATCAATAAAATAATTGCGATTTTTCTTGCATATGTCCACAATTTTATGTAACTTTGCACTCGAAAACCTTGCAGAAAATCCAAGTTCGTATGATAGGAAAATCGCCATCCCGTATAGAGCCGGAACTATTCCGTCCTCAGTTGTCCGGTTTCATTGACATGAGCCACGAGTTGGTTCTTCTGTCAAACCAAATAGACTGGTTGTTTTCATTTTTAAACTACCTATATCAGCCTATGCTCCAGGTTGCGTACGAAAGGTAGAAATTAAGGAACGATTAACTAATGATCAAAACAATATTTAAAGCAAAATGGATGGAATATTGAATGATAGAATCACTAAATGGATATTGGATTTCTCCAAAAGTGAATTAGATAAGGATAGTTATCATATTGATGAACTTCTTAAAACTGATTGCCCTAAGAAGAGCTGGATAGATTATGCATGGAAATGTTATTATCAGGCAGAATCCGAATGTTCGAAGTTTGATAATATACGTGTATTATTGGTCTTTTATCTCAATACAACCTATAACGTGCGTCCTCTTCCTAAATCACTAAATAGACAGTTGTTTAATACTATAGAAACTCCACCAGAAATTTTCTTGACGAAGAATCTTGAAAATGATTTCTTCGCGGATGATGTATTGTTAGAAGAACTCGGAAAACAATATTCTATGCAGTGCTATTATTCGGAAGAACAAGACGAAGCAGACGGGACCTATTGGCATTACCTATACTTCATTCGGTAATGACTGATTGGGACTGCCGATTTCGAGGGCCAACAAAAGAAGGGGCGTTTCTGCGGAAACGCTCCTTCTTCTTTGGTTCGTAACCATCCAACCAATAATCTCATTCTAAATCATACCATTAGGGCTGTAACCAATTGGAGTTACAGCCCTAACTTTTTGGATATACCTGTACTTTAATGGATGCTTACCTTACACTGAGGTGCTTTTTTGTATATAAACATCGGATATACTATCGGATCAATAGAGGAACAAAAAATCAGAAATATAACCCTTGCCAAAGAGATTTGAGAAAATCCTTTACATAGATAATCTCAATATTATCGTCTGTTTTGCGAGTCAATCGGTCTAATGAAACGATGAGACGCCGGCAATCAGGGTATTCCTCCCCAAAAGCGCGTAAACCTTTGAGGTGTTTGTTTTGCACATCTTCCGTGGATTTGATTTCGATGGCAATCTTGGCATTGCCAATAATGGCATCCACTTCTATTCCGGTATAGGTGCGCCAATAACTTAACGTATTCTCATTTCTGGTATAACCGATGTAAGCTATCAATTCTTGTATGATCAGATGTTCAAAGGCATGGCCATATTCCTTTGTCCCGCGCTCCAAATGGCTGCGATGAAGCAGGTGGTTGACCAAGCCGACATCAAACAAATAGAATTTCGGAGCCTGCACAACACGGCGTTTCTGCGTACGGGAAAAGGACGGAATATAGTACCCGACAAGTGTGTCCTCAAGAATCGAGAAATACTCTTTTACCGTATTCGCGCTTACTCCGCAATCCGAGGCGATGTTGTTATAATTAACCATTTCACCATCGGTCATGGCAGCAATAGATAAAAAACGGTTAAAAGAAGCCTGATTCCTTACCAGTGCCTCCGCTTTGATTTCCTCATTGAGATATACGTCCAGATAGGCGGAGATCAGCAAAGAAGGATTCTCTGAGTCATAATGCGGCGGAAGTAAACCATGATTGATGGCTCGGTCTATATCAAAATTGGGAATCTCTGCACTTACCAAAGGGTACATATAGGTCGGTATGGCCCTTCCTCCCAAGGTATTGTAGCCCTTCCTGCGAAGTTTGCGAGCACTGGAGCCACAGAGTACAAAGCGCATGTGCTTCTGAAAAATCAGTCGGTGTACTTCATTCAGCAACTCAGGTACTTGCTGAATTTCATCAATGATAACTTGTGTCCCGTCTGGCTCATTTTGTAGCGCAGAATAGAGCAACCAAGGTCTCTGTTCAAAACGGCTCTTGATTTCCATATCCAGCAAATCGAACTCTCTGGCATCAGGAAAGAGTGTTCTTAATAATGTGGATTTGCCTGTCTGACGAGCACCAAATAGAAATACACTATGCTCTTTGGCTTCCTCTAATAATTGTCTGCGTTGGTATAACATGGTAGTAAAATGGAATATGTATTCTTGAATTTCTGCATTGTATATACGTATTTTAATTAAAAATCCGCAGTTCTACTTCGGAATTTCAATCAAAATCCGCTACAAAGATACTACAAATATTTGGAATATGCAAGAGTTTTTGCTAAAAATCGACGTTCCAGCGGTGACTTTTGTTGTTTTTTTCGATTTCCGAGTGGCTAAAATAAGGATAACGCTCTTGTTTTCATTATTGTGGGTAACAAGTATATAGCGAATTTGCGAACCCACCTTAATTTTAAACTACCTATATCACCTATGCTCCAGGTTGCGTACGAAAGGTAGAAATTAAGGAGCGACTAGATAATCATAATCAAACTTCCAGCCAAGAGCAGTATGCAGCCTATTGCCGTTTTCCAAGAGAGCGATTCTCCGAGGAAAATCACAGCAAAGAGGATTGTGAGCACCAGGCTGCATTTATCTATAGGGACAACCTTGCTCACCTCTCCAAATTTGATAGCATAGAAATAGCAGATCCACGAAGCACCAGTGGCTAAGCCTGACAGTATCAGAAAGAGCCAACTACGTGAAGATATATGCGCAATGGCTGATAATAGACTGGAGGCCGAATGCCCGATGGAATGTGCGATAAAAACGATGCCCCATGCCATGATTAAGACGACAGTCGTACGGATGGCAGTAGCCAAATTAGCATCTACTTGCTCGATTCCTATCTTGGCAAAGATGGCCGTTGCAGCAGCAAAAACTGCCGATGAAATCGCAAAAAATAACCACATACGTTTCATGCTTTTAATGATTGATTAACGTTTTTGTTTGTCCTCATGCTGTAGCCGATAAATATGTCAATAGCAGCTAAATATGGCTACAAAAAAAATGCCAAATAAAATATATTGCCAACGTTTCTATTGTTCATGTATTATATGATTTGCGTGATTCAAGAAAAAGCAGTACCTTTCATTCCGCGAGGGAACAGCGGTACTTCGCATTCGGCACTGGGGTCGCAATGGCTGATACCGCTCCACTTAATCAGCGGGTGACCAAGGCCTCTGCTCTCCCCATTCGAGCATAGCTCTTTGGGGACTCCATACGAAAAAATTGCAAATAATTTGCACACTCCAAAAATTCTTCGTACCTTTGCAGCCAAATTGATAATCAGACTATGAAATGCCGAACCCAACATCTTTCATCGAATAATCGACGTGCAGAAAGCCGCACGTGCCGAATTGTGTTTGTGCATTGGTTTAGTGGCTTTTGTTGAACCTTACAATGTTGCTTAGAATTACCTTTTTCAGGCGATTATTGGTAAGATTATCTATTTGTTTTATGCTTCCCTTTTGATGAAAAATCGTTTCATTGATAGGAAGGTTTCACCTATATAATGTATAAGGATATTAATAATGTTTACTGTACTTTCTATACTTTTTTGCGCCATCATCGCTGGTGCTATATTGCTTCGTATGGGCTTTAAGCTGCAAATGGAGCGCGCATTGGATATCACTGTATTTGTATTGATTGCGTTGTTTGGCTTGTCGATAGGGCAAGACGACAACCTCCTACATAATGCTTCTTCTATAGGCTGGGCGGCATTACTGATTGCATCTTTAGGAATGGCAGGTAGCGTGCTTTTTTCGTGGCTGTATCAGCGTTTGCTTCATTTGCCTAATATCCCGGTAGCCGTGGCAGAAACGGCAAATGAACATAAACTGAAGAAAACAGACTTGTTGCTTCGTCTGCTCCGTTCGAGTAAACTGCCCCTTGTATTGCTGGCGGGCATGCTGATGGGCTATTATGGCCTGCTGCCAAAGTCGTGGGGTTCGAGCAAGGTGTCGTTTGTGGTGCTATGTTTGCTGATAGCCGAAGTGGGGCTCTCATTGGGCAATCGTCCGGACTTGAAAACCGTGATGAAATCGGTGGATTTTAAGATATTGCTCTTACCGTTTTTTACAATAGTGGGCTCTTTGTCGTTTTCCGCTTTAGGCGCAATAGTATTGCCTTTCTCGGTGCGGGATGTGCTTACGGTAGGAAGTGGTTTTGGCTATTACTCCCTGTCTTCAATCTTGATTCTCGATCAGAAAGCGGCCGTGATCGGTCAGTCGGCAGCGGTAGAGTTGGCTTCCCTTTCGTTGTTGATCAACCTGCTTCGTGAGCTGGTGGCACTTATCTTGTGCGAACCTCTATCCCGCTCCGGGAGGGTCTATCAGGCGGTCTCATTAGCGGGTGTCACCTCGATGGATGTGTGTTTGCCGATGATTGTCAATAGTCGCACCTCGCCGCAGAACATGCCTATCGCCATCGTGCATGGCATTGTTCTTGAAATCTCCGTTCCGCTGCTCTTGTCGGTATTATGTTGATTATTCACAGCTTCTAAATTCATCGTGATTTTGGGATGGTTCTTCAATTGGATTCTTTGAGAAAAGCTTATTCAATAATTGATACGAATCGATCTTACAAAATAAGCCGCGCGACTCAGTCACGCGGCTAACTTTTTCCCTATTATTTTGTTTTCCTTATGGATGCCTCGGGCAACCAAAAGGTTAATAGTGGGTTCTAAAAATTCCCACTTAAGAAACAGCGAATTTTTAAAAACCACCTAATCATCAACGACGACGATTCTTCTTGTTGGCTTTCTGATTTTTCTTAGCCAAGCTGTAAATGCCGAAACCAACAGCCAGCACAACGACAATCACGAGGAACACAACAATACCAGTGGACATATTATCGCCCTTTACGCGATTCCACATGGCCAACAACGCTTCCGTCTGCTCTGCGGCATCATGCATGAGTGCGCAATGGTTAATGGTATTGATGTCTGGATAATACACCGGATTCAAATGAACGTTCTTGCCTTCTTCTCCAAAGAAATACGAAGCGTCAATAACCTCCGGATAAGCCTCTTCATCGTTAGCCCATTCCAAAATTTCCGGCGAAGCGATTACGGATACATAACCGACCTCCTCCATGTTGTAAATGGCGTTTTGCGGCATACACATATAATTGATGAAATAGGTAGCAGCTTTGGGATTCTTGGCATAAATGGGGATTACCCAACCATCGAACCAAACGTTTGAACCTTCTTCCGGCACGATATAATCGAGTTCAACACCTACCTCAGCAGCTTCGTCAATAGCCCAAGCGGCATCGCCTGACCAACTGAGGTTGAGCCACATCTTGCCCTTGGTCATTTCTTCCTTACCGAAATCCACTTCCCAGCCGGCAATATTACTTTTGGCTTCTTTCAGAATTGCTTCTACACGCTCCAAGCGCTCCGGGGTGATGTTTCTTACGAGCTCATCTTTGTCAGCCTTACCGGCTGCAATCTCGTCTTTGTAAGCATACAATACCAAAACGGAATACACATCGCGGAACGCATCTTTTACGTAGATATGTCCCTTGAATTTCGGATTGGTGAGAGCAGCCCAACTCTTGAGTTCTTCGGGCGAAACGAAGGCCGTGTTGTAGAGCCAACCGGTGGTGCCCCACATGTAGCCTACCGTGTAATCAGATGCCAGCTGACCGGGCTGAGCCATCTGCTGGAATTTTTCTACAGCAAACGGGGCAACATAGTCAAAATACTGCAAGCTGTCAGGAATCAAATCCTTCTGAATCTTCTGGAGCAGGTTGTTCTTGAGCATGCGCTCAATAATGTACTCCGATGGGCAAACCACGTCGTAATCCTCTTTACCAACCTCAATCTCAGT
Organism: uncultured Bacteroidales bacterium; assembly: GCA_946059305.1. Lineage (GTDB taxonomy): Bacteria > Bacteroidota > Bacteroidia > Bacteroidales > Paludibacteraceae > Colicola. Next base: position 9,700 of record CAMGMU010000011.1, read on the forward strand.
CAGCATCGACTCATTGATGTCAAAAGTCTGATAGATAATCTCCACTTCTTCACCCGTCTGCGCTTTGTACCAGTCGGGGAACGTGTTCAGGACGTGCTCCATGTCGATGTAGTCCGCCCAGTTGTAAACCTTAAGAGTGTGCTCGCGGTCTGCGGCAAAAACACTGGCGATGCTCATTACCATTCCGGCTACGACCGCCAGCAAAAAACGATTTTTTTGCATTTTTTCTTCAGGGGGTTTAACATTGTGAATAAACTCCGTTTGGCAGCTGCAACCCCCCACACGCCACCTCACAGAGGGATAAGTTAATAACAAATGGTGGTAATAAATTCCACCAATAATAGTGGATAATTTTAAAAAATCCGGTGCAAAGGTACTGCTTTTTATTGATTTGACAAAAAAATCGACTTATTTTTTCGTCAATCCGAAAAAAATATGTATCTTTGCAGGCGAAAAAATTCCACTCCTCATGAAAAAAATTGCATATCTGCTTATTTGCCTTATGGCCACCACCTTCATTCATGCGCAATCATTGACGCTCCGCTGGGAGCTCATAAGCAACGATAGACCAACTCAAGGCATCGTAGAGAGCGCGCTCACCATCAGCAATCACACGTCCCAAACGCTCACATGTTCGGGCGATTGGTTGATTGGTTACTGCTGGATGTCGGTTCACCCCTATTCATATGAGGGTGCCGAGCTGCAAGAGACCGAAGTGTGTGCTTCGTATCATACGCTTCGTCCTACGGCTAACTTTCAGCCGCTGCATCCCGGCGAGAGCCGTACGTATCGTTTGCTGCAGAAAGGGGCCATTATTCGCGAAAGTGCAGGCCCACAGGGGGCGTTCTTCGTTGCACATGAAGGTGCGCAACCGGTGGACGTATGCCTCATTACTACACCTTTCACCGAACCCAAGCAGTGGATGCGGAGCAATCAACCCGCCTATGCTTCTGGCGAATGGTTATATGCATACAATCAAGAAGCCCTCCATTCGCCTTATGAGAATGCGGATATTACAGCAGGAAACGAAACGGTAGATGCCGCTTTCCGCCCGCTTAACCTCGTGCCTGAACCAAAGATCATCTACGCAGCCCCTGTTCCGGCCAATCTACAAGCAAATTTGACCTTCAAGCATGCTAAAGACCTTCCGCAAGAAGGCTACCGAATCACTTTCCTCCGAAAGAAAATACTGATTGATTATGCCGATGAAAACGGCCGTTTTTACGCTTTGCAAACCATCGAACGCTTGCGCGAAAACGTCAGTAGATTAGGTGAAGACGAGCGCCCATACGTGTTTCAATTGCAAGACTGGCCCGACCTGCATCATCGCGGACTAATGCTCGATATTGCACGCAATTTTACGTCCAAAGAGGAGATTATGAAGCTGCTCTCAGCTATGGCGGCTTATAAGATGAATGTTTTTCACTTCCATATTGCAGACGATGAGGGGTGGCGCCTTGAGATTCCGGGGCTTCCCGAACTCACCGAAGTGGGTTCACGAAGAGGATTTACAATCGATGAACACGACCGACTTTATCCCGCTTATGGGGGTGGTTGGAATCCCGATGCTACCAATCCAGCCAACGGGTTCCTCACCCGAGAGGATTACATAGAAATCGTGCGGTATGCTGACTCGCTTCATATTCGTATAATCCCGGAGATTGATATGCCTGGTCATTCGCGAGCCGCTATTCGAGCCATGGAGGAGCGTTATCGCCGATTGATGATTAGAGGCATGCAAGCAGAGGCAGAGCAGTATAGACTAATCGACCCAAACGACCGTTCCGTATATAGCAGCGCCCAATATTATACGGATAATGTGATCTGCATTGCGCGACCTTCATGCTACACATTTGTCTATAAAATCATCGATGAAATCAGCAAAATGCACCAGGAAGTGGGGCAACCACTTAGGGTTTTCCACGTGGGAGGCGATGAAGTCGCCAATGGAGCCTTTGAGGGCTCACCCCTTTGCCAGCAGAAAATGCGCGAATTGGGCTACAAGCATACCTATCAACTCAAAGATTGGTTCTTGCAGCAACTCATTGACCATCTGCAACCTATGGACATTCAGATTGCAGGATGGGAGGAGATAGCCATGCGCAAAGGCGAACCCAATCCGCTATTTGCAGACAAAAACGTGCTTTCGTGGTGCTGGAACAGTATCCCCGAATGGAAAGGTGATGAAAAACCCTATCTCTTGGCCAATGCTGGCTATCCTGTTATCCTTGCATGCGTAGGAAATAATTATATCGATATGTCATACGCCAACCATCAGTCCGAACGCGGTCTGCATTGGGGAGGATACACCGATGAACGCTCCACGTTTGATTTTCTGCCTTACGATATCTATCGTTCTGTACGCTATACCCTCCGCCGAGAGAAGCGCGATATCGATGCGTATGATGCCCAAAAGAAGGTGCGGTTACAGCCCAAGGCTGTTCCCAATATCATTGGCATCAACGGCCAACTCTTCTCCGAAACCCTTCGCTCCAATGAGCAAACCGAGCAGTATATCTTTCCGAAATTGCAAGGCTTGGCCGAACGAGGATGGAATGCTACTCCCTTGAGCGTAAGCAATGGTATTTCTATTTACCCGAGAATGCAGTTTGAAGCAGAGCGTATCCGCTATTTCGCTCAACTCTATCAATATGAACTCCCTCGCATCCATGCTTGGGGCATCCGCTTCCATCTGGCGCAACCGGGGATTCACGTTGAAAATGGAGAAGTGATCTGCAATCACCCTTATCGAAGCGATACCAAAATGCAGGTTGATGGACTAATTATCCGCTATACTACGGATGGTACCGAACCCTCGATGGATTCGGAGATTTACAATGGTCCCTTCGCGCTTGAAACCGATGCTGCCCTCCTTCGTGCCAAAGCCTATTATCTTGGTGAAGAGTCGGCCACTACATTCTACATAGAATAATCACGACTGAAGCGAAAGAGCATAGGCTATCAGTAGTGCTGCTGCTATGAGGGCGGATGCAGAAAGGGCTACCCATCGCTTCCATCCTTGCATACGCAAACTGATAGTGATGCCTATTATCAATGTTATAAGGAGTATCGTGAGCAGGGGTGAAAACGTGATGAACGTAGTTGCCCCCGGTAGAGACTGCACCCAGCGCACGCTTCTGTCCATCCACCAAGCTGACTCTCCTGCCAGCCGCATTAGAAGCCTGCTCAAGCCGCCTAACGGAAGATAACTTACTGCTAATGCCGCTATTGACAAGGGCATCAAGAGGTATTGTGCCAGAGGCAAGACTATACAGTTCGTAAGGAGGAAATAATTGGCAGATTGTCCGAAGAAAAGGAGAGAAAATGGTAATGTGCCGATTTGAGCAGCTACCGATACTGCCAGCAAATCCACTATCCATTGCTTGAGTTTCACCCATGCACGTTGCCAACCATTGTTTCCCTCAGCTTTCGTATGCAAAAATGTTCGCCATCGAGGGAAATAATACATAATCGCCCATACTGCACTAAAGCTCAACAGGAAAGAGGGACTGCTGATGGCAGATGGGTCAATCAGCAGGATAATCAAAGCCGCCATCGCCAAACGATTATATTTTACAGGTGACTCTCTATGCAGATTCCCCAGCGGCATAAAGCTGAACATCAGCGCACTGCGCATGACAGAAACACTCATACCCGTAAGAAAGGCATACGCCCAAATCATCAATATAGCCACCAACCGCTGCAGCCGTCTTAGATGGTAATATTGCCATGGGATGATGATTCTGTTTCCTAAGGTAAGCAACCATAATATCATAGCCGCAATGATACCTACATGCAAGCCACTCACTGCCAGTATATGCATGGCTCCGGCATCGGCAAAGGCATAGCGCTGTTCTGGCTGCAACTGCCGCCGATCACCTAAAAGAAGCGATTCTATCAACCCCACTACTGCTGCACGTTTTTCAGCATCTTTCTCCCATACAAATTTTCCTTTTTCTCCGTTTTCATCGGAAAAACTATCTTTTTCAAGCTGAAATTGACTTTCACTCTGACGTTCTTTCAGATAATCATAGCTTCTGCTGCATAACATATTCTCCAAACGAGCCTCAAGTTGAGAGCGCATCCTGAGACTGTAAAACCGCATTTTCCCCTCTGTCCATCCGATATTCCGACCCGCTCGCCAACCATCATCTGTTGGCACACGCTTCTCTAATAAGGCCGAATAGCCAGAACGCACAAAGCCCCTGCCCGCTTTGAGTTGCACGATCGCCAGCACCACATCTCCGGCTTCATACTTAATACTATCTTTGGGGAAATACAGGAGCAACTCCGGTCGCGGCCACCCGCCCGAATCGAGCAATACAGCCTCATATGCCACTGACCGCGGTTTCTCCAAACCATCCGACAACAACAGCACCTCATGCATCACTTCCGACTCATCGGATGGACTCTGCGGCTGCCAAGGCACATCCCAAATGCAAGTCACTGCTAACCATACAGCAAGCAATACAACTGGGGTATGAAGACGGAAAAACTCTAGCATACGATTATCAAGGAGATGTTTCACAAAATTTGACGGTAAGCCCCTTCCGATATTTGCTGCAAATCTGCACAAAGATTTGACGGTAAGCCCCTTCCGATATTTGCTGCAATCTGCACAAAAATTCGAGTAGAAGTATCACTAACTCGAGGTCAACGCTATCCAAAGAGGGGTGTTGCAGAGGAAAATGCCTTAGTTTCGGAGGGTGATGAGCGTGAGGTCTTGTGGCGTGCTGATGCGGAAGGGGGCGGTACATCCTATACCGGTATTTACGTTGAGCGTTTGCCCATTATAATCATAGCGGCCATCTGACTGCCTGAACATCAGTTGCGCGGGATTCCATCCGAAAAAGCGAACTTGCGAAGCGTGCGTGTGTCCCGCTAATGTAAGAGGAATATCCGTTGTAGGAATCACCTCTGCCTCCCAATGCGAAGGGTCGTGCGTAAGCAGAATGCGAAAACCATCGGTATCCGCCATTGCTTGCTGCAGATTACCGCAGTCAATCGTACGAAACCCTTGTTCTGCCCCTCGTGTATTATCTACTCCCAACAACGTAATCGAACTGCTATCTGCAGCCGTAAGTACTTGATGCTCATTACGGAGCAGATGCCATCCGAGGCTATCTGTAATATATCTGCAAAGCATCTCCACCTCTTGCAGCCGCTGCTGCTCCGTGAGCTCGCGAGAGTAAATGAAAAAATCGTGGTTGCCAAGAACTGCATATACGGGGGCTTGAATCCCTTTAAGAATGGCCGTAAAGGGTGCTGCCTCTCGGCAATCTATAGTGCACAAATCTCCCGTAAAACATACGATATCCGGCTGGGCTGCATTAATCGCCCTTATGGTTTGCTCGAGTTGCCCCTCATGACCACTAAATGAGCCTAAATGCAGGTCGGATATATGCATAATTTTAAAGCCTGAAAATGCCGATGGAATCGAGTCATTTTGATAATCTAGCAAGCGCAACTGCCGTTGCCATCTGCCGAAGAAATAGCCGTATCCCATTAGCAGAAGAAAGAGCATAACAAGCACCACAGCTGCCCATCCAAATGGGGTATATCGGCATGAATAGCCCATCGGTTTGCTTATAGCGATGCAGACCAACCATAAGAGATGCGGAAGGGCGGCCAGCAGCAGCGAAACAACCAAGCAGAAGGCTATCATCATTCTCATCATAGCAGGATAATAAAATTCATTGCATATTTGTGTTTAACAACAATCGTTCAAAGCGTTTATTCTTCTTAAACGTTTTGCTGGGTGATGAGTGCTGCGAGTCCGCGTATCTCATGCCACTCCTCGGGTTGGAGTTTGGCGCCCACTACTTCGCATATACGGCCCGCTGTGGTAGTAGCTATCTGTCCGCATTGATGGAGCGAGAGACCAGAGGCTAAACCAAAGAGAAAACCACCGGCATAATAATCTCCAGCCCCAGTGGAGTCAATACAATGAGTAGTGATTGCCGGCACGTGAATCGTCTCCTGATTCCGCTTGATTAGCGAGCCACGTTTGCCTATCTTCACGATTGCGATATCGCATTGCTCAGCAAACACGTTCAGGGCCTCTTCTGGGGCAAGATTGGTGTAAGCGAGCGCCTCATCCTCATTGGCAAACACAATATCTACATATTCGCGCACGAGATGCGTGATGAACTCCTTGTTTTCGTTGATGACATTAAAGGCAGCCAAATCCATCGACACACGACAACCCACTTGCTTAGCCAAACGGCATGCATGCTCAATCATCAGATGGTCTTGTACCAGATAGCCCTCTATATGGAAAATATGGAATCCCTCAAACATCTCCGGGTGAAGGTCGGATACACGCACATCTGCCGAGGCACCTAAATAAGTACACATAGTGCGTTCACCATCGGGCGTAATCAACACGGAGCAGCAGCCTGATTGCAAATCTGACGACAACAATTGAGGATGCGTGCCACATTTGAGCGTGTCTGCCAAAAAGAATGCACCTACCTCATCGTTGCCAATTTTCCCGATAAAAGTAGCATCGCCACCCAGCGAAGCTATTGCATTGATGGTGTTGGCAGCACTTCCTCCTGCAATCATGGACTTGCGCGCCGAAGCAAATCGCTGCTGAATAGAGAGGTACTGCTCATACGAGATGAGGTTCATACTGCCCTTGGAGAGGGCCAACTGATTGATATCCTCATCGCTCACAAAAACGAGGATATCGGTGAGGGCATTACCTAAGCCTACAATTTTTTTCATTGGAGTAGAAATAAAATCTGGAGTGATATTGTGTACAAAATTACTAAAAAAAGCTGATGTATGCATACAAAAAAGGCCAAAAACACACAAAAACACACAAAAATACATTTTTTTGCATTTTTTTTTGATAAATATTTGGTCATTTCAAAAAAAAGCAGTAATTTTGCACCCCGGAATGAGAAACGAACCCTTTCTCAGTCTGGAAAAACAGAAAATTGCTTCCTTAGCTCAGTCGGTTAGAGCATCTGACTGTTAATCAGGGGGTCCAAGGTTCAAGTCCTTGAGGGAGCGCGAAAGAGATCAGCAAATTGCTGGTCTCTTATCGTATTTGTAGGCTCGCACGGTTTTTGAGAAACCTCAACCTCCATTCTCCTCGATGCATTACTGCATCTAGCTTACATCTAGCTTACAGTGCACGTAAAAACAAGATAGATGTAAGCTAGATGTAAGCTAGATGAACGTGTAATGAACGTAGGAAACACTAATTTTGAAGGGAGTGTTTGTGCATTTTCTTGCCTGTGCGAGACGATTGCTTACCTTTTTTGAGCGTTGTTGCTTCCGGTTTTGGTTGCGTATTGCCGGAAGGAGTGGACTGATGCGATTTGTGTGAGTTCTTGTGCGATTTACTGCGCGGCTTCTTAACGCTTTTTTTCTTGCGCGGTTCGTAAGCCGGAGCCGGTTCAAAACCTTCAGGCAAGGGAAGTTTCTCTACTTCATACTCCAAGAAAGCTTCTATTCGTCCGAAATAATGTTGGTCTTTTTCGCTCACTAACGTAATAGCCTCTCCCGACTTTCCCTGCGGCCCTTCTTCAGCATCGGCACTACCCGATCCTCCGCGAGCCGTACGCCCAATACGATGTACATAATCCTCGGCATCGTGGGGCACATCATAGTTGATAACAAGCGGAATATCATCCACATCGATACCTCGTGCAACGATATCTGTAGCCACCAGCAAATCAATTTTCCCATTTCGGAAATTGAGCATCACCTCCTCGCGCTCGGACTGTTCCAAATCGGAATGCATGGCTCGCACCTCCAAGCCCAAATGCCGGAGTTCGCGCCAAAGCTCCTTCACGGTGGATTTTCTGCCTGCAAAGAGAATCACCTTATTGAGCTTACGAGCAAGCAAAATATGCTTCAATAACATCGTTTTCTGCGCTTCGTAACATACGTAAGCCATCTGATGGATGGTCTCTGGCGGCCGACTGATTGCAATATTTACCTCCGCAGGTTGGTGCATAAACGAGTAAGCAAGCTTGCGCAGCTCCTTAGGCATAGTCGCAGAAAAAAGGATGGTTTGCCGCTCCTTAGGCAGGCGTTTTACGATATCCATGATATCCTCAAAGAAGCCCATATCGAGCATGCGGTCGGCTTCATCGAGGACGAAATAACGCACACCCGAAAGGTCCACATCAGAGAGATTGAGATGGGATAGCAACCGACCGGGAGTAGCAACTACCACATCCGCTCCTTGCTTCAGTCCACGCGTCTGCTGTGCCCATGCGCTACCATCGTTGCCTCCATATACTGCCACAGAAGAAAATGGGGCATAATATGAAAAACCTTCCATTTGCTGATCTATCTGCTGTGCCAACTCGCGCGTTGGAGCCATGATGATGGCGTTCACTTTATGCGGGTCATGATTATCCGTGAGAAGGTTGTTCAAGAGGGGAAGGATATAGGCAGCCGTTTTGCCTGTACCCGTTTGCGCACAAGCAATCACATCGCGCCCTTCCAAAATCACAGGAATAGTAGTTGCTTGAACCGGGGTACACTCTTCGAAGTGCATATCCCATAGTGCGTCAAGAATCTCGTCTGAAAGCGGTAATTCGTCAAAGTACATATTGTTTGAGGTGGGTTCTAAAAATTCCCACTTAAGAAAAATTATTCATTATTGGGATTTTGTTTCTTATTTAGTTTGCTCCCAGCCATCAAAGATACTGCTTCCGTACTGATTATTCTCGTTTGGCTCGTGAAGCGGAGCCCATATTTGAGCAAAGAAAGGATTGGATTTAGCCACTTCATCCCAATGCCAGGGCCTTTCATTTGGATCACCTTTGTAAGGCCATGGCATATCGGATGGTGCCCAATGACCGCCAAGCAGAATCAACCTCGGGCTGGCCATGAACTCCTCGCCATTGGCTGCCTGCCAACGCAATTGCGTATCCCAATCGCCTTTGACCATCGAGGGGGAGAGACATTTGCCACCGCGGAAAGCCGCAGCCTTTTGCATATCTTCGATAGTGAACTCCTCCATCGGCTTCGTTTCATCATAACCATGGTCGAGCAAACGCACTTCGCGTGAGGGCTCAGTCAAGTCCATCTTGCTCCACTTGGGGATAGCGCGATACTGCTCCAGACTTCCGTAATAAGCGCTAATCCGCAACTGTTTGTTATGACGAATCCACCATTGTGTGCCGTGTTCCTTGCTATACGCCATCATGCGCATGGCCAGTTTGATACAATGCGGAAAGAATTTGGCTATGCGCGTTTTGGCCGCAAAACGTATCGCTCCCGGAAGGGAGGGTGAAGACGCCATCTGGCGGAAATAATCCTCTATCGGCACATTGGCGCGGAAAGGCACCAGACGGTCGAGCTCATCGCCATCGGCATACCACATACCATGGAAATTGCGGGTCGTAAACCATTTCGAATCGAAAATCTTCTCCGGTCTCGGGCATCCTATAGCTTCAAGCAGCAAGCATTCGAACTTATAATTGGAAATGCGATATTGGTCGCCCGAACCGATATTGTAATATCTATTCCAAAAAGCATCGGGCACTGTAGGGCGACAAACACCCTCCAGCAGTCGTCCGGAATCTTCTACGGTAGCCCACTCAAGCACACCGCGGATGGGCACGTGAAACATAATCGGGTCGTAGTTTTTGAGAATAGCCGGATAGAGTATGCCTGATTGGCGAAGTGACACCCAACACTTAATGCCAGAGTTGGTGATGATACGTTCAGCCTGCGCTTTTGTAAGGCCGTAATGATCGTAAGCGCTAATACAGATAGGGTCGCCTGCTCTTCCCCAATGGAGCGGTTCGCGGCGGTCGCCCATTTGAGCGACACTACCTACATACACCACTTTCGGTTGGTGCTCTTGCTCCAAAACAGCTTTTACGAGATACTCTGCTGCCGTTATATTCGTCTTGCGCGTAGCTGCCGGACGATAATCCGCCTGCGGCGAAACCATTCCGCCTACATGAAGAACAATATCCGATCCGATTACACCTTTCAGTATATCTTCATATCGCGTAAGGTCGCCCCATATCACTTCAATATCCTGCATCAGAGGACTGAGTTTACGGATATTCTTCTCACTCTTGCGCGCGAGCACGCGAATAGTATAGTTGTCTTTATGGGCGAGCAACTCTTGAAGTCCGGCCCAACCCATCGTACCGGTTGCGCCGGTAAGAAAAACGGTTGTCTTAGTCATTATCTTGCTTTTTATTGTTTTCGTTGTTGATTTCTTTCGTATGAGAGTTTTGTAAATCTTCCCCCGCTGGTCGCCTATGTGCTCGTTCGCTCAAGAACGTAATCGGATGTTCAATGAACTGCAACTCCCAAATCTTAGCTTCCTCTTGGCGAATGAGGGCCGACCGGTCTTCGGAAATGAGCAAAAGGTAGTCGTTGAGCTCAATAAGGGTGTTTCCCTTGGGCACGATATAGCGATCACCACGGCGAATAAGCATAATGCGCGCCCCCACAGGCAAGGAGAGGTCCTTGAGATGTTTTCCACTGCCAGTCATCTGCTCCGTTACCTGCATCTCTACGGCCTGATCAAGTATCTCTTCAGGCAGGTCAATATCAAAATGAGTGGGATCAATAGACACTACTGGTGGCAGGTCCAACCGTAGTTTACGCGCCACCCACTCCAGCGTGGCACCCTGCAAGAGGAGCGAGATGAGAGTACAGAAAAATGCTATGTGGAAAAGAAATGAAGCATTCGGTACGTTGGCAGCAAAGCATTGGATACCCAAAATTATCGGCACCGCCCCTTTGAGCCCAACCCATGAGAGGAAAACTTTGTCGTGCCAATCATATTGCTTAAACGGCCACATCGATAGAAATACAGCTGCAGGGCGCGCAATGAAAATCATGACTACACTTACAATCACCCCTGGAATAATTGCCTCTTTCATGTTATGGGGCGTAATGAGCAGACCAAGGATTAGGAACATCGATAGTTGGCAGAGCCAACTCATACCATCGAAGAACTTAAGGGAATGGCGTTTATGCGCGAACTTGCTATTGCCTATTACCAAACCACCCACATACACGGCCAGAAAACTATTGCCGCCAATAAAGAACGTAGCGCTGAAAATAAAGATGCAGGCAGTAAGAATAAGGAGCGGATAGAGACTTTCATTACTCAACCGCACCTTGCGCATCAAGAAGATGATGAATTTGCCAAACAGAAAACCCACCGCCAAACCCGCTATTATCTGCCATACTATCGTCAGCCCGATGTACCACCAAGTGAGGCCCTCTTGCGCGTTTACAAGGCCAATGAGAGTGGTAGTAAGGATATACGCCATAGGGTCGTTAGAGCCCGATTCGAGCTCGAGTATCGGCTTTAGATGATGCTTGAGGGAAATTCCTTTAGTGCGAAGAATAGAGAATACCGAAGCGGCATCAGTAGATGACATGGTAGCAGCCATCAAAAGCGCACCGGCCAACGATATCTCTTGACTTACATGCAACCAACGAAGAATAAAATATATGAGCAAACCGGCTGTCAAACAAGTAATCAACACACCGATTAGCGCCAATGTTACGCCTTCGCTCACCACTGGCTTGATATCCTTAAACTTTGTACTCAATCCACCTTGAAACAAAATCACGCATAAGGCTACCGTACTGAACGCCTGCGCAAGGCGTACGTTTTCGAATTGAATACCCAACCCATCTTCGCCAAACACCATTCCCACAACCAGAAACAGCAAGAGGGCCGGCACACCGAGCTTACTGCTCAATTTGTCGGTAAAGATACTCGCAAAAAACAGGAGTGATATAACGAGAAGAAATAACTCTACTGCCATAGAACGACGTGCGTTGGTTTATTTGCTGCCCTGCTTGCTGCAGCCTTGTTTAGCACCGCACGACCCTGAGCAGCCTTGCTTCGTGCAACCTTCTGAAATTACCGCTTCTTCTGAACAGGGATTTTTCTTTTTCAGCACTTGGAAAATAGCTTGCTCGAGCGTCTGCTTGGGCATCAAGCCTTGAATCATCTGCGGACGACCATTCACTGGAATCAACAAGATGCTCGGAATAGAACGAATACCAAAGATATACGCCAATTCGCGCTCTTTATCGGTATCCACCTTATAGAAAATCACCTCTCCGCAATAGTCTTCCGCCAGCTCTTCCATGATGGGAGCCAGCCGTTTGCAGGGACCGCACCAGGTAGCATAAAAATCAATTACGCATGGTACATCGCCCTTATAATGCCACACCGAATCCACGGTATAATCTACAATCAGCCGCTTGAAGTCTTCAGTCGTGAGATAGCGCACCTCTTCGGCACGCAAAAGGGAACAAGAAAGGGCCAAAAACAGCAATATTAAGGATTTTTTACGCATATATAGATTCTTTTTTTAATTTTTTTTTGTTTTTGGGTGCAAAATTACGAAAAAAATAGTAATTTTGCAAGCAAAATTGCAAAAACCACCCAATAAAATGATAATTACCTCCGATATTGACCTCGCTTTACGCGAACAAACGGCGTTAGTAGCCCCAAATCAGGTGTTTATCCTCGTAGATACCAACACCCGTCAGCATTGCCTCCCCATCATCGAGCAGACGCTCACTATTCCAAACGAACATATATGCTGCATACCAGCAGGTGAGGAACACAAAACACTGCAAACGATTGAGCTTATTTGGCAATTTCTCATCTCCCAAGGGGCTACTCGAAAGTCGCTTCTCATCAACCTCGGAGGCGGTGTGCTCACCGATATGGGCGGTTTTGCAGCTGCCACCTATATGCGCGGGATGCCGTTTCTAAATATCCCCACCACGCTCCTTGGCATGGTGGACGCTGCGGCCGGCGGTAAGACCGGTTTTGATTATCAGGGGCTGAAGAATCAGATTGGACTCTTTCGAACGCCTAAAGAAACAATTATCTATACGGCTTTTCTACAAACGCTCGATCCGCACCAAGTCCTTAGCGGTTTTGGCGAGATGATCAAGCATGCACTCATCTCCTCTCCCCTCGAATTGGCGGCCATCTCCGCCTTTGATATCGAACAGTTTATAAACCATCCGTCAAGCGAATGCGTGGAAGAAGCGCAAGAACTCATCAGCCGCAGCATTGATATCAAAAATTATATCGTAGAATCCGATCCTGAAGAAATGGGCATGCGCCAAACGCTCAATTTTGGTCATACGATAGGACATGCGTTGGAAGCCTACGCGCTGCAAAAAGGACAACCCCTACTCCATGGTTATGCGGTTATTTATGGCTTGATTGCTGAACTCTATCTAAGCCATATAAAGCTCGGTTTTCCTGAGCGCGACCTGCAGCAAGTAATCCACTTGATGAAGCAATATTATGGCAAATATACCTGCCCCTGCAAGTCATACGACGAACTCATCACAATCATGCAGCATGATAAGAAAAATACATCTCAACAGGAAATTACGTTCACACTCCTGCGCACAGTGGGCAATTATCGGTTGGGCTGCGTTTGTACACCAGAGGAAATAAAAGAAGCACTTGACGCTCTATTCAATTGCTAAGAAAAATTTGTATTCAATCACTTAAAGTGGTTTCTTAAAATCCCCACCTTAGGCGTATTTATAAAACCATTAAATATCCTCTCGGAAACTGATATTAATGACTTCATCGTCAATGCAAATCTTGTATCCTTTCCCATGAATGGAGAGGATTTTTACACTCTGCTCGACTTCGAGCATATGCCTTAAATGATTAATATATACACTCAGCGAACGGCCGTTGAAATAATTATCCATTCCCCAAATCTTTCGGAGAATATACCCGCGCTCTACAAGCTGATTGCAGTTGTTCATGAGAATAGCAAGCAACTCTGATTCCTTACCCGATAAATGATGAATCAGCACGCCGTCTTGGGAAAGCGTCTGAAGCTCCGAATCAAAAGTGAGTGAACCTATAGTAAACAATTTTTGAGCCTGCACTTGCTGATTGCATCGGCGGAGTATTGCCAATATCTTCAACCCCATAATCTCCATTGAAATAGGTTGCGTAATCACATCATCAGCTCCCGCCTTGTACATTTCCATAACCTCTGTTTTCTCAACATCGGTCATATCGCTTGCGCTTACAAACAATGGGATATCGCGCAGTTCGCGCAACGAATGAATCACATCAATAACCTGGTTTGTAAAGCCTTGAAGATGCATCAGACACAAGTCAAACTCTCTATCGATAACCGATTTCTTTACTTCGGTTGACAGATTCGGGTCTGCAAGCTGCGCCTTAAAGCCCAAGCGCTGCATGTATTCTAAGATTATCTGCCCGAGTGTCGCGTTCTCGTAGATAAGCAATAATGAGGGAGTTTCTTCTTGTGCTGTCATAATGTTGGGTCTTCCTATCTTCCCCTACAAAAATTATGCCATAAACTCTTAATAAACAAACAGACATACGTATTTTGTCTTTTTATATCATAAACATCCCCTTTCTACAAATTTTTTCAAAAAAACTCCGAATATATTTGCATATATAAGAAAAAAAAAGTAATTTTGCATGCAAAACTGTCTATTTCAATGAAAAAGAAACGAGTATTGGTCATCTCCACAGGTGGCACCATATCTATGGTAAAGGACCCAGAAACGGGCGCCTTGCGTCCGGCCGATTGGGAAGAGTTCAAATCCTTCATGCCCGAATTGAACACCGACAATTTGGAGGTAGTGCTCACCCGTTTTGAGCATTTTATTGACTCTTCTGACGTTAATCCAGAGTTTTGGGGCAAACTCGCAGGCATAATTTACCACAATTATCCTGACTATGATGGGTTTGTGGTGCTTCACGGCACCGACACGATGTCGTATTCTGCATCTGCACTTTCGTTTATGCTGGAAAATCTCAATAAGCCCGTTGTTTTTACCGGCTCTCAACTCCCTATAGGCGTTCGCCGAAACGATGCGCGCGAGAATTTCCTCACAGCTATTGAGATAGCTGCAGAGCAAGACGAGATGGGCGATGCTATTGTTCCGGAAGTGACCGTATTCTTTGAAGATCGCCTTTGGCGAGGTAACCGAACGACCAAAGTCAATGCAGAAAAATTCGCTGCATTCAAGTCGTATAACTATGAGGCACTCGCCATGGCCGGCGTACACATCCGATACTACCCCGAACGCATTCATTACAACGACCAACACGCGTCGCTCCGATTGCGGACAAAGACCGACTCAAATGTTGCTATCCTGAAGCTTTATCCCGGCATTTCGCAAAAAATGGTGGATGCAATTCTGCATATCCCCGGCCTTCGAGCGGTAGTGCTCGAGACCTTCGGAAGCGGCAATGCTATGTCTGCTCCATGGTTTTATGAAACACTCAAAGAGGCTGTTGACAAAGGTATCATCATCGTAAATAAAACCCAATGCTTGGGCGGATCAGTAGACCTCGGCCACTATGCGGCTTCCTTACCTATGCTCAAAGCAGGCGTATTATCAGGATACGACATTACCACAGAGGCGCTCGTAACCAAACTCATGTACCTCTTAGGCGAACACGGAAATGATATTGCTACTATCAAGAATCTTATCTGCACCAGCATCTGCGGAGAGATGACAGTAGACTGATTTTCCTTTGACAAAGAAAATCTTAACCATCCTTGATATTTCAAACTTAAAATCACTTGATATGAATCTCACTGATTTACAACCCCAAGAGGTTTGGAAAGCTTTTTACAACCTCACCCAAATTCCCCGTCCATCGGGAAAACGTAAAGAAATATCTGATTTCATCGCTAATTATGGTCGCAATCTTGGCCTCGAAACCATCGTTGACGAAATCGGCAACGTGATTATTCGTAAGCCAGCATCCGTAGGGTATGAAGACCATCCTGGCGTCATTCTGCAGGGCCACATGGATATGGTACCGCAGAAAAATTCTGATAAGGTGTTTGATTTTGAGAAAGATCCCATCGAAGCTTATGTAGATGGCGAGTGGGTGCGCGCCAATGGTACCACATTAGGTGCAGACAATGGTATGGGTGTAGCTGCAGCTATGGCCGTATTGGCTGACAACAGCTTGAAGCACCCCGCCCTGGAAGCATTCTTCACAATCGATGAAGAGACCGGTATGTATGGTGCTGAGGCACTTCAGCCGAACATGCTCCAAGGTAGCACGCTCCTCAACCTCGACTGTGAAGCGGAGGGCGAATTGTATATAGGTTGCGCTGGTGGCGTTGATGGTACCGCTACTTTTCATTATAAGCAGGTGCCCGTACCAGAAGGTGATGTGGCAGTGCTCGTAAAACTATCCGGACTGCATGGAGGTCACTCCGGCTGCGATATCCATCTCCAGCGAGCTAATGCAATCAAGAAGCTCTTCGAATTCATCAAAGAGGCAGTTTCGGAATACGAAGCACGTATTGCATGCGTACAAGGTGGCTCACTCCGCAATGCTATCCCGCGCGAGGCAGAAGTGCTCCTCACCGTGCCCGCTGAAGGCAAAGACGAGTTACTCGAACTCGTAGATTTTTATGAAGACCTTTTCATTAAAACCTACGATGGAATCGAGGATAATATCCACCTCAATGCTACAGACTTCGATATCAAACAAGTGAAGGGACTGCTTCCAGAAGACACGCAGGATTTCCTTATCCACGCTATCACTATCTGTCCGCATGGCGTATATCGCATGATCCCCGAATTGCCGGATGTAGTAGAAACGAGCAACAACGTAGCAACCATCAGCATGACCGAAGACACCATCACGGTATGCTGCTTGACGCGCTCGTCGGTAGAAAGCCGCAAAGAGGAGATGATGGAGATTATCGACTCCACCTTCCGTTTAGCTGGTGCAGATATTGTTTTCACCGGCAGCTATCCCGGTTGGAAACCTAACACCAACTCCCGCATACTCGAGAAGATGCAGGCTGTGTATGAACGCGATTTCGGCAAGACGCCTCGCATCATGACCATCCACGCCGGCCTCGAATGCGGTATCATCGGAAAGAACTACCCCGGCTTGGATATGATTTCCTTCGGCCCGACTATCGTGCACCCGCACAGCCCGTCAGAAGCCGTAAATATCGAGACCGTAGATAAGTTCTATCGTTATCTTCTCGCTACCCTCGCAGAGCTCTAATACGGCCTCCGAAGCCAACGGCATGTTTGCGTATAGCAAGCTTAACCCATAAACAATCAGCCCGCCTGACCATTCGTCAAGCGGGCTGAATTATTTCAAAATCTAACTGCAAATACTATGCAGAAGAGTTATCAAAATCCATTATTACGGGGAATCACCGCATCACTTTAATTATGCAGAATAAGTGCTGACTGCGGGAGTACATGCGCTTTCTCGCTCATCGTAAGGGCGCCAGAGAGGTTCACTTGACCATCATATACCACAGCCGTAAACGTGCCCACGGGCAGCGCCACCTCGGCCATTTGCTTGCTCGCATTAAGCACCACAATAATCGTTTCCCACTCGTCGCCTCCTGCAAAATCCGTAAGTTCCCATGCTACCACATTGCCGAGTTGACTACCATTGACGTCTGTTGCCTCAAGGAAATGCAAATGTTCTCTTACGGCATCAGCTGAGCCCAAACGGAAAGCAGGATGCTGCTTGCGGAGCGCAATCATACCCTTATAATAATTAAAGAGGTCGATGTTTTCAGCCTTGAGGTTCCAATCGATGGCGTTGATGCTGTCAGGGCTGCAGAATGAATTGTGCACCCCTTTCTTATCGCGCATCACTTCCTCACCGCACCAGAGGAACGGAATACCTTGCGATGTTAGTACAGCTGTTTGTGCTAACTTATCCAAGCGAATCAACTCAGCCTTGTCACCGGGCTTACCTTCATCGTCACGCACCGTCACTTTAAGGCGGTCAGAGAGCATCATATCGTCGTGGCAACTTACGTAAGAAATACATTGTGTAGGCTCTGTTGCCCAAGGCTCATCATCATAATTCACCTTATCCATCGCAACTTGAGGATGATATATAGCACCAACAATACCGAACTTCACGCTCTCTTCGTAGTCCGGCCAACCGGCAATCATCGCACCTTCGCGGTCGTCTGACCAAGGTCCGCGCAAGCCATCGCGCATATCATCGCAGAACGCACCGATGCCCGGCATCTTGCTGATATTGGCTTTCATCGCCATCAACTCAGCAGGGTAGTTGGGAGTACCGGCTGCCCATCCCTCGCCGTAAAGAAGGAGGCTCTTATCTATTTTATCGAGCTCTTTGCGAACGGCATTCATCGTCTCATAATCATGAATACCCATGAGGTCGAAGCGGAAACCATCCACATGATATTCTTCCACCCAATAACGAACGGATTCCAAGATGAACTTACGCATCATAGGGCGCTGGCTGGCGGTCTCATTACCGCAACCTGAAGCATTACCCCAATTACCTTCAGCATCCAATCGGTAGAAATAGCCTGGACAAGTTTGCTCAAACTGCGAATTGGCCAAATCGTAGGTATGGTTATAGACCACGTCCATGATTACGCGAATGCCGGCTTTATGGAGTGCCTGAATCATCTTTTTCATTTCAATAATACGACTCTTGGGGTCACGCGGATTAGTGCTGTAGGAACCTTCTGGAACGTTGTAATTGACAGGGTCGTACCCCCAATTGTAACTGCCACCGGCAGCAGCGCCCGACGCCAGCACTTTGGCTTCGCTCGTAGCGCCAGCCTCGTCAATCGAACCGAAATCGTATGAAGGAAGAATTTGCACATGCGTCACACCCAACTCCTTTAGATGGTCAATACCCGTAGACAACCCCTGCGGAGAGGTGGTGCCCTCTTCTGTCATAGCGAGGAACTTACCCGGATGTGCTACGCCTGCCGAAGGATGAATACTCATATCGCGGTGATGCATCTCGTAGATTACTGCATCTTGTGGAGCACGGAAATCCGGACGTTTATCAGCCTCCCATCCTTCAGGGTCGGTCTCATCAAGGTCAATGATAGCGGCGCGCAAACCGTTGATACTCACAGCCTTGCAGAAGATACCTGGCGTCTCGTGCATTGGGAAAGCAGAGCCGGGTTGGGTAACAGAGAACGTGTAATACATATCTTTCAAGTCCTTCTCCACTGTCAGACGCCAAGTGCCGTCTTTCTGCCACTGCATCGGCAATCGCTCGGCAGCTTCCGTCGTTTCTTGGTTGGCGTAAATGTTTACGTAAACCGCCTCTGCGGCCGGACTCCAAAGTGCAAAAGAGGTCTTTTGAGGAGAATACACCATCTCATCGAGCGCGTCTTTACGCACGGGATAATCATCTACATTACTGTAATTAGGTTTCTGAGAGCTGCAACTTGCAAACACGCAAACCATGGCCATAAATACTACTTTTTTCATGATATATGCAATTTTTGGGTGCAAAGGTACGATTTTTTTGTTGATTTTACAAAAAAAACGACACTTTTTTTTAATATTTCAAAAAAAAACACTAATTTTGCGCCCGTTTTACCAACTTAATGATTTTTATGTTTCATTATCACACTTTCTGTGTACCCTAGCGGATTGTTCCAAAGGGATTAATCTGATCGTATTTTAAGAATGCAAAAGCCAAACTACCCCTACACGGGGAAAGCCGCGTCTGCGCCTCAGGCACAGAGCGACTACATTATCGAGGTCAAGCACGTCAGCAAGCAGTTTGAAGACGGCAAATTTGCCCTCAACGATGTAAGCCTTTCAATCAAAAAAGGCGAGTTTGTAACTATCCTTGGTCCCTCCGGATGCGGCAAGACAACGCTCTTGCGATGCATAGCCGGTTTTCAGGTGGCCACTTCGGGCGACATCCTCCTAAATGGTGAAGATGTCACGCAAACCCCTCCACACAAGCGCCCTGTAAACACCGTGTTTCAGAAGTATGCGCTTTTCCCCCATCTCAATGTATTCGAGAACATTGCGTTCGGCCTTAAGCTCAAAGGTTTCGACAAGGCAACTATCAACCGGAAGGTGAAAGCTGCCCTCAAGACTGTGGGCCTAACGGATTATGAAGACCGCGACACGGATTCTCTCTCAGGTGGTCAACAACAACGCGTAGCCATTGCGCGCGCCATAGTCAACCAACCGGAGGTGCTCCTGCTCGATGAACCACTCGCAGCTCTCGACCTCAAGATGCGCCACGATATGCAGATGGAACTTAAGGATATGCACAAGCAACTTGGTATCACCTTTATTTACGTCACCCACGACCAGGAAGAGGCTCTCACGCTCTCTGACAGAGTGGTAGTGATGAGCGAAGGACGCATTCAGCAGATTGGTACCCCTACGGATGTGTATAATGAACCGCAAAACTGCTTTGTAGCCGATTTCATCGGAGAAAGTAATATCCTCACTGGCACAATGGTGCACGACCGATTAGTGCATTTCTGCGGCCATGATTTTGAGTGTATCGACGAGGGCTTCGGTGAGAATCAACTCGTAGAAGTGGTTATCCGACCCGAGGACCTCTATATTTTTGAAAAGAACGACAAAGCGCAACTCACGGGCGTAGTGGATAGCTGCATATTCAAGGGTGTGCATTACGAGATGTGGGTGAAGCTCGATGGACCGGAGGGCGAAACGCCTTACGAGTTCCTCGTTCAAGATTACCACGCATTTGAACCCGGACGTGAAGTAGGCCTGCTCGTGAAGCCCGAAGATATTCAAATCATGAAGAAAGAGCGCCTCTGCAACACCTTTGAGGGCGAAATTGTCAAGGGCAATAAAGTTGAGTTTTTGGGCGCAGATTGGGATATACCAGAAGCCGTAGCGCAGCAGTTTGCTGTAGGCGATGAAGTAATCATCACCGTAGATTTTGATAAGGTAGATTTGCATGACTACGAAGACGAAGGCACGCTTACCGGCGAAGTCTATTTCATTCTCTTTAAGGGCAACCACAACCATCTGACCATTCGAACCGATGATGGCGATGATATTTTCGTGAACACTACCGATGCATGGGACGATGGCGATCGAGTAGGTATTGCTATTCATCCGGAGGACATCCATATCAGCAAGAAGTCATGAGAAAGCTTACGGATATAGCGGCTAATCGCCGTACGTGGGCGTGGCCGTATGTGCTCTTCATGGTGCTGTTTGTGGTGCTTCCACTCATCATGATTGTGTATTATGCCTTTACGGATGCCGATGGCGGATTCACGCTCTATAACTTTATAAAATTCTTCCATACGAGCGAGGCGATAAACACCCTCATCTACTCGTTTGCAATAGCGCTTATTACCACAATTATCTGCCTATTGCTGGGTTATCCGGCGGCTTATATCATGGCGAATGCGGAGTTTAAAACGCCCGCAGTAATGGCTATGCTCTTCATCCTGCCGATGTGGATTAATTTCCTGCTTCGCACCATCGCTACGGTAGAGCTCTTCAATATGTTCGGCTTGCCGCTGGGCGAAGGCGCGCTCCTCTTTGGTATGTGCTATGACTACCTGCCGTTTATGATTTATCCTATTTACAATACATTGCAAAAAATGGATAAATCGCTGATTGAGGCTGCAGAAGATTTAGGGGCCAACAAAGCAAAAGTCTTTACGAAGGTCATTTTACCTCTTTCTTTGCCAGGCATCTACTCCGGCATCGTGATGGTTTTTATGCCAACGGTCAGCACCTTCGCTATTGCCGAGCTTCTCACCCGCAATAAGATTACCCTCTTCGGTTCGCTTATCCAGCGCTCCTTTGGAGAAGGTGGTATTGCTATGTGGAACTACGGAGCAGCACTCTCCCTTATTATGCTCATCATCATCGCCCTTACCTCTTTCCTCGACAGCGGCAAGGAAAGCGATGCTAAAACCAGTCTGATATGATTCTTACTCCCGCTCAAATAGAAGCACGCCGTCGCGCGCGCGCACTCCGCACCAAGCAAATAGCAGGAAATGCATATCTCTGGCTCCTGCTCGTGGTTCTTTACGCTCCTATCCTCTTGATTATCATTTTCTCTTTCACAAAGAGTAAGGTGTTTGGCAATTGGACGGGCTTCACATTTCAACTCTATCAAAACCTCTTTACAGGCTATGATTATAATGCACAAGTGCGAGTTGATCCCAACCTCTATCGCGCTATCGCTTTTACGTTTATAATTGCCTTCGCTGCCGCATTGATTGCCACTATCCTCGGAACATTGGCCGCCATTGGCATCTACAACATGCGCAGTCGAAGCCGAAAAGTTGTTTCTTTTCTCAATTCTGTACCGATGATTAACCCTGACATCCTCACGGGTATCTCGCTTTTCTTGCTGTTTGTGTTCCTTGGCATCAGTCGTGGAATGACTACGGTGATTATTGCCCATGTAGTATTCTGTACACCATACGTGGTGCTCTCTGTGATGCCAAGGCTCACGAAGATGAATCCGAATATCTACGAAGCGGCTTTGGATTTGGGTGCAACACCTTTCCAAGCGCTACGAAAAGTGCTACTTCCGGAGCTCCGACCAGGCATGGTATCGGGTTTCATCTTGGCGCTAACGTTGTCGATTGATGATTTCGGTGTAACATTCTTCACTAAAGGCAGTGGCGGCTTGGAGACACTCTCCACCTTTATCTATGCCGATGCCCGAAAGGGTGGCCTCACGCCGGAGCTACGACCGCTCTTCTCACTCATTTTCCTCACGATCCTTATCCTCCTCGTTGTGATGAACATCCGTGCCGCCAAGCAAGCCAAAAAATAAGGAACAATCCAAATCCCATTAATAAAGAACAACGACCGTCGGCCGTTGTTCTTTATTGTAAATTGGGTTAATAATATTCGTTTGGTTTGTGTTCGATAACAAACGAACCTCTGTGGTTAGAAGGATTCTATATTCCCCTGGATGGCCTTAACGAATTCGTCGGCATTGGCAGCACTGAAAGTGATCTTTTTCCCCGATTTCATCGTCAATAATATGGTGTCGTATTTGTCGCCCACGTATGACAAATATACGCCTATCTCGGAGTTCCAGAACCATCCGACGCGTAACTTTGAGCCGCTGGTACCGAACAGACGTATGTTATTACCTTTGTAGGTGAATCGTTCCACCTTTGCGATTGTATCGTAAGCGATGGTTTTCTTTCCCATCCAAAGATGGATGCATACGGCTTCGGGGGTCAGTTCTACCATTTTAGGCGTCATGCCAAATAGTCGAGTCATGCTCACTACGAGGAAGCCGGCAATGAATGCAATCCAAAACGTATCAGGCCGAACGAATGCAGCGTATATCACAACTGCAATAGCTGTCACCACTAAGGCATACAGCACCCTATCAAACCAAAACATGGTGATGCGATTGTTCATATAGCATTTTGCAATCTGGTTATTTACTATTTCTTGCTGGCTCAGTACTTTGCCCAGCTGACGATATTGCTCTTTGAGCTCTTTTTCCAAATCTTTCATAACAGAATTATATTATTATGTTTCTTTGACTCTTCGTTTTTCACTTCGACAAAAGGATTAGATGGGTTACATATTCTTCAGCCTCTCTCGAATCCTAACCAATCTGACGGACACATTTTTTACAGAAATACCGGTTATTTGTGCAATTTCTTCATACGACATATTCTCGAGCCAAAGCAGGATGATGGCTCTGTCGAAGAGTCCAAGTTGGTGGATACGATCGTAAAGCATACGAATTTGAGAAAGGTCTTCTTTGTCGGGAGCAAAGAGGTCGATGTTCATTTCGAGCGCCTGATGATCGTGCTGGCTTTTCTTTTGCCAGTTCAAACAAGTGTTCATGGCTATGCGCCATATCCAGCTACCTACGGACGCCTCCCCTCGGAAACCATCATATCCCTGCCAAATGCGGATACTCACCTCCTGAAAGAGATCTTCCACTTCTTCTTTGTTGTCAGAGAACATATAACACACAGTGTATATCGTGTTTTTATGTGCCTTCAGCAACTGCGTAAATTGGTTGTTTCTGTCCATTTTATAAATGATTTTACTACATTTGACAGTTGATGTCGTGTTTTACTACAAAAATTTGGATTTTTTTTGCTTCACTCATCGTTTTTTTCAGAAATCGCTCCCCACGAAGCCCACAATCCGAAATATGGCCACCCAGATTACGTAGCATTATTTTAATGATGGGTGCCAATAGCTTCTATCCTAAAAAATCCTATGTTCTGATCATTTTAGATTTGATTCGGTCGGGATTATTGCAATATCCCCAGCCCAGCGGGCTACTATCTAACAAACAAAAGCAACCTTTGCACTGGAAAAATAAAAGATTCCGATGCGCCGGTTGCTTTTCTTTGTGATCCGGTCGGGATTCGAACCCGAGACCCACAGCTTAGAAGGCTGTTGCTCTATCCAGCTGAGCTACCAGACCATGAATTAACCTAACAATATCACACAGGTTGCAGCTGACATATACAAGTGACAACCGCAAAACAAACTGCAGTGTGGCACACTTATTGTAATAAAAATGCGCCCTCCCAAGGGAGGATTTTTAACATTAATTACACTATTGGCCATAATCCGGTGCAAAAGTACAACATTTTTTTTATTTATCCAAATTTTTTTGACGAAAGATTTGCAGATTTTTAAAAAAAGTAGTAATTTTGCAGCGAATTTTAGTTTCGGGTATTGTGTCCATATACCTGAAACACGTATTTTTTATATAAACTATGAGACAGCTAAAGATTACAAAGTCTATCACCAACCGCGAGAGCGCCTCGCTCGACAAGTACCTTCAAGAGATTGGTAGAGAGGAACTCATCTCGGTGGAAGAAGAAGTAGAATTGGCTGGCCGAATCAAAAATGGCGATAAAGCCGCATTGGAGAAATTGACCAGAGCCAACTTACGTTTCGTGGTTTCCGTGGCAAAACAGTATCAGAATCAAGGCCTCAGCCTTCCCGACCTTATCAACGAAGGCAACTTAGGTCTTATTAAAGCCGCCGAAAAATTCGACGAAACAAGAGGTTTTAAGTTTATCTCCTACGCAGTATGGTGGATTCGCCAGAGTATCCTACAGGCGCTCGCAGAGCAAAGCCGTATTGTACGTCTGCCGCTCAACCAAGTTGGTTCGCTTAACAAAATTAACAAGGCGTTCTCTCGTTTCGAACAAGAACACGAACGCAAGCCATCCGCTGAAGAATTGGCCAACGAACTTGGATTGGACGTAGATAAAGTAGCCGATACGCTGAAGATGTCGGGCCGACACGTTAGTGTAGATGCTCCGTTCGTAGAGGGCGAGGATAACTCCCTACTTGATGTGATGCCCAATGACGATTCGCCAATTGCAGACCGCGGACTCATCAACGAGTCCCTCTCCAGAGAGATTGACCGTGCTCTCGCTACCCTTACGCCAAGAGAAGCGGATATCATCCGTAAGTTCTTTGGTATAGGTGTGCCGGAGAAAACGCTGGAGGAGATAGGAGAAGAGTTCCATCTCACGCGCGAGCGCGTGCGCCAAATTAAGGAAAAGGCCATCCGCAGGCTTAAGAGCAGCAGCCGAAGCAGGGTACTGAAGACGTACCTCGGCTGATTCATTACATACGTCTTTATCGTTTTACAGGGCCTTTCCCTATAGGGAGAGGTCCTTTTTTATGTCCTATACGCG
This sequence comes from uncultured Bacteroidales bacterium, assembly GCA_946059305.1. Classification (GTDB taxonomy): domain Bacteria; phylum Bacteroidota; class Bacteroidia; order Bacteroidales; family Paludibacteraceae; genus Colicola. The sequence goes on from CAMGMU010000011.1 coordinate 35,145, forward strand.
CCATTTTAGGATGATAGCATCGTTTTTATCCGAAAAATTTGGCTATGTCAGGAAAAAATAGTACTTTTGCACCCTAATATTATTCTCAGCAGAGCTGAGCTCCCCACACGACATGCCAAGTAAGAAGAAAATAATCAACGACCCCGTGTTTGGATTTATCCGTATTCATAGCGAATTACTCTACGATATACTCCAGCACCCGTATATGCAGCGCTTGAGCCGGATTAAGCAGCTTGGGGTGAGCAATATGGTATATCCGGGGGCCGTTCACACGCGGCTCAACCATAGTCTTGGGGCAATGCACCTGATGCATGAAGCAATCCATAACCTCCGCGAGAAGGGGATAGGAGTATCAGAGAGCGAGGAAGTGGCATCGATGGCAGCCATTCTACTACATGATGTAGGGCATGGGCCCTTCTCACATGTATTGGAAAACACGCTCGTCGACGGCATTTCTCACGAAGATATTTCTCTCCTGATGATGCAGCAAATCAATCATGACCTAACGGGCAGTATGCAGATGACTCTGCAAGGTGAAGTGGAGCGCCCTTTAGATGAGGCCATTGCCATCTTCAAAGATGAGTATCCCCGTCATTTTCTTCATCAGCTTATCTCCAGTCAGCTCGATGTGGATAGGATGGATTACCTCTGCCGAGATTCATTTTTTTGTGGAGTGACAGAAGGAAGTATTGCTTCGCAACGAATTCTGAAAATGCTTAATGTAGCATCCGATCGCCTTGTCATCGATGCCAAAGGTATATATAGCGTAGAGAAATTTATCGTTGCACGGCGGTTGATGTATTGGCAGGTGTATTTGCATAAAACATCTGTAGCTGCCGAGCAAATGCTTATCCATATCTTACGCAGGGCCAAGACGCTGGCTATGCAGGGTCACGAAATTTTCGGAACGCCGGCATTGCGCTATTTCCTCTATAACCAGGTCACTCGAGAGGATTTTCATTTGGGTTCAGAGGCACTAAGGCAGTATGCGCTCCTTGATGACACGGATATTCATAGTGCCATGAAGGTTTGGGAGCAATCTTCTGATTTAATCCTTTCAACCCTCAGTCAGGCATATACCAATCGTCAACTCTTCAAGAGTCGAGAATTGCAGCAGCCTCTATCTGACGAAGAGCGCATGCGTTTGCGGAAAGAGTATGCTATCCATTATGGCATTGCCGAGGAGGATGCGGAATACTTCTTCTGCAGCCACTCCATCAGCAGTAGAGCCTATTCTGACAAAGATGATGCCATCGATTTGCTCTATGCCGATGGCACGATTCGCAATATCGCCGATGCCTCCGATATGTGGAATCTGACGGCACTCACTCGGCAAGTTCACCACGATTATTTATACTACTATAAGATTTGATATGACGTTTTCAGCACAACAAATAGCAGCATTAACCGGCGGCACGGTGATTGGCAATCCGGAAGTATCGGTGAGCGATGTATCGCCCATTGAGGCGGGAAAAGCGGGTACGCTCTGCTTTCTCAGCGATGAGAAGTACCTTCCCTACCTGAACGAAACGGACGCGAGCATCGTATTGATGAACCGCAACATCCCCTTTGATGGTCAAACGCGCGCCACACTTATCCTCGTAGACAATGCCCGCGGTGCCATGGCTCAACTGCTGCAAGTGGTGCAGCAGATGATGCAACCCAAGAAAAAAGGCATCGAGCAGCCGTGCTTTATCGCGGAGGGAGTTATGATTCCCGAAGATGCTTATGTAGGGGCGTTTGCGTATATCGGAAAGGGGGCAGTAATCGGCCGCGGAGCGCAGATTTATCCGCAGACTTTTATCGATGAAAACGTACGAATTGGCGATTTTACCACTTTATATGCCGGTGTAAAAGTATATTACAACACCGTGATTGGCCAGCGCTGTATCATCCATAGCGGAGCCGTGATTGGTGCCGATGGTTTTGGATTTGAACCCGATTCTTCTGGAGTATTGAAAAAAGTGCCGCAGATTGGCAATGTTGTGATAGGCGATGATATCGAGATAGGCGCAAACAGTTGCATCGATCGGGCTATGATGGGCAGCACCACGGTGGGCAACAACACGAAAATTGACAACCTCGTGCAGCTCGGGCACAACGTGCAGGTAGGCGAACGAACACTGCTATGCGCACAAGTGGGTGTGGCCGGTAGTGCGATCATCGGCAGCCGCTGTATCTTAGCCGGACAAGTGGGCATAGCCGGGCATCTCCAGATTGCAGACAACTGCATTTTTGGAGCTCAATCGGGTGTCCCCGGCAACGTGCGTAAGGCTGGCACCTATATGGGCACCCCTGCTATTGATGCGGCCGTATGGCGTCGGTCAGTATGCGTATTTAAGAACCTACCGGAGATGCAGCGCATCGTTTATAAACTGAATAAGCAATAACCCCATATCCCCTCAACAATCCCACATATCTAAAGTAAAACCCTCCTCAACTAAACAATAGAAAATGAAACAACAGACGATACGAACCTCTTTTGAATTGAGTGGCAAAGGACTGCATACCGGACTGATGATCCATGCAGTTTTTAAGCCAGCATCCGAAAATACTGGCCTGCTGATTCGCCGAATAGATTTGCCGGGGCAACCAGCTTATCTCGCAATATCTCAGTACGTGAGTGCCACCGAGCGCGGCACCGTTCTCTCTGTTGGTGAATGGAAAGTTTCCACTATCGAGCACGCACTTTCTGCGCTGTATGCCACGGGTATCACCAACTGCGAGATTGAGCTCGATGCTCCCGAGATGCCAATCTTGGATGGTAGTGCCAAACCATTTGTGGATGCTATCCACCAAGCTGGCATCATAGAGCAAGAAACTGAAGCGCCGGAGCTTGTTATTGATCGAACCATCGAATATCAGGCTGCCAGCGGCAGTACCTATTCCATTGAGCCAGCAGAGGAGCCGCAGTTTGAGGTGGAAATTGCGTTCCCCGGGGAGATGCTCCATAACCAACAGGCGGAACTCAAGCACCTATGCGATTACAAGACCGAAGTGAGTTATGCCCGCACGTTTTGCTTCGTGAGAGAACTGACCTACCTACTCTCGCGCGGACTCATTAAAGGCGGTGATTTGAATAATGCGCTCGTGATTTATGAGCAACCTATTCCGCAAGACCAAATGAACCTGCTCACGGATATGCTCGGGCAACCAAGGCAGAATGCCGGCAAACTGGGTTACCTCTCTCCACTCCACTTTGAAAACGAGCCCGCACGTCATAAATTGCTCGATTTAATCGGAGATTTTGCACTACTCGGATGCCGAATAAGAGGTAAGGTAAAGGCCTGCAAACCCGGCCATAGCGGCAATACCGAATGCGTAAAAAAACTTACGGAAATGTATTCGGTCTAATAAAAACCATAATTATTAACTCCCCATAAAACCTGACATAATGATACATCCTCTCGCTTGCGTCCATCCTGGCGCGAAAATCCATGAAACGGCCGTGATAGGACCGTTTGCTTATATTGAAGACAACGTAGAAATCGGGCCTCGCACGGAAGTGATGGCCAATGCCTCCGTAATGTGGGGTGCGCGTATAGGTGCAGACTGTAAAGTTTTTCCCTCTGCAGTTGTGGGCGCTATTCCGCAAGACTTGAAGTTTAAGGGTGAAGAGACCCTTGCCATCATCGGCGATCGCACTATCATTCGCGAGTGTGCTACCATTCATCGCGGTACAGCTTCCAAAGGCAAGACCATAGTAGGAAACGACTGCTTAATCATGGCCTACTGCCATGTAGCGCACGACTGCGTTCTCCATAACCATATCATCATGAGTAATGCCGTACAGTTGGCCGGCGAAGTGGAGGTTGATGACTATGCTATTCTCGGCGGGGGTAGCCTTGTGCATCAATTCACCCATCTCGGTGCACACATCATGTTGCAAGGGGGCACCAAGGTCACGAAAGATATACCCCCATATTGCATCGCAGCGCGCGAACCTATGCAGTATTGCGGCATTAACTCTGTGGGGCTCAACCGACGCGGGTTCACCAAGGAGCAGATTGGGGCCATCCAAGATACCTATCGCATCCTCTACAGCCCGCTCTACAACGTTTCGCAAGCTCTGGAACGCATCGAGCAAGACCTGCCCGAAAGCCCCGAGCGCGACTTGATTCTGAACTTTGTAAAGAATAGCCCGAGAGGCATCGTTAGAGGTGCATTATAAGCTGAAATATACAGAGAAATACAGAATCGGGATAGATATTTATTTGGATAACATAACAATAGTACAATCGTTTTATTTTAGGTATAATTAAATTTTTTACGCGTATGAATTTCATTGAAGAAATCGTAGAAAAAGACTTGCAGGAAGGTGTAAATGACGGCAGAATACAGACGCGTTTTCCGCCCGAACCGAATGGCTATCTCCACATTGGTCATGTTAAGGCTATATGTATGGATTTCGGAATTGCAGAGAAGTACAATGGTGTTTGCAACCTCCGCTTTGATGATACCAATCCGGTGAAAGAAGATACGGAGTACGTAGATAGCATTACAAATGATATCAAGTGGTTGGGATTCAAATGGGGCGAGATCTTCTATGCTTCTGACTACTTCGAGCAACTCTACGAATTGGCCATCCGCATGATCAAAGCAGGCAAGGCTTACGTAGATGAGCAGACGGCTGAAGAGATTGCAGCACAGAAGGGCACGCCTACCGAACCAGGTGTTAACTCTCCCTATCGCAATCGTCCGATTGAGGAAAACCTCCGCCTGTTTCAGCAGATGCAAAACGGAGAGATTCCGGATGGTAAGATGATTCTCCGCGCAAAGATTGATATGGCTAATCCCAATATGCATTTCCGCGACCCGATTATGTATCGCATCATCACCACCCATCCGCACCATCGCACTGGCCGCAGATGGAACGTGTATCCGATGTATGACTTTGCACATGGTCAGTCCGATTATTTCGAGGGAGTCACCCACTCTATATGCACTTTGGAGTTTACTGTCCATCGTCCGCTCTACGATTATTTCATCGATGAGATGCTCAAGGTGAGCACCAACGAAGACTGGGGCACACCCGCTAACAGCCGTCCGCACCAGTATGAGTTCAACCGCCTGAATATCACCTACACCGTGATGTCCAAGCGCAAGATGCTGCAACTCGTGAAAGAAGGCCTCGTTAGGGGTTGGGACGACCCCCGTATGCCTACCGTTTGCGGCTTGCGCCGCCGCGGTTATACCCCCTCTGCTATCCGTAAGTTCATTGATACCATTGGCTACACTAAGGTAGAGGGTATGATTGATTACACCTGGCTCGAAAACGCCATCCGCGAAGACCAAAAAGAGCAAGCTCCGCGCGTATGTGCCATCTTCGACCCCATTCGCTTAGTATTAGACAATTTTGAGGGTGAAGAAACGATTATCGCTCCGAATATCGAAGGTCATGAGGAACTGGGCACGCGCGAGATGCCGTTTGCCAAGGAGCTTTGGATTGAACGTGCAGACTTCCAAGAGGAGGGTGATAAGAACTTCTTCCGCCTCAGCCCAATGGGTCGCGAAGTGCGCTTGAAGAACGCTTATATCATCCAGGCTACCGGCTGTGAGAAGGATGCTGACGGACGCATCACTACCGTACATGCCACCGTGGATCTTACCTCCAAGTCTGGTACGGAAGGTGGTAATAGAAAGACCAAAGCAACCATCAACTGGGTAGAATGTAAGTCCGCTATCGATGCAGAGGCACGCCTTTACGACCGCCTCTTCGCCGTAGAGAACCCCTCTGCAGAGGAAGGCGATTTCCGCGACCTCCTGAATCCCGATAGCCTCAAGATCGTAACCTGCAAAGTAGAGAGCGCACTCCGAAAGGAGATGCACGAGCCCGTTTGCCACGATGGTATTGCTGAGCAGCATCATTACCAGTTCTTGAAGCAGGGCTATTTCGTTACCGACCCCGATACTACCGTCGAGAAACTTGTGTTTAACCGCACGGCTTCGCTCAAAGACAACTGGCAAAAGAAATAATCTTGATGCTGAATATCAGGCAAATAGATGATAAAGAATATATCTTCTGCGTATGGCGCCGTAAGTTCGTGCGCCTTACGCCAGAAGAATGGGTTCGGCAAAACTTTCTTCACGCCCTTGTGTCACAAGGTTATCCCCAAGAGCGCATTGCAGTAGAGGCGTCCATTGCGGTGGCCGAACTCCAAAAGCGATGCGATGCCATCGTATATGACGGTCAGCTGCAACCTGTTTGTATCATTGAGTTTAAAGCCCCTACCGTCAGCCTTACACAGAAAGTGTTTGACCAGGTTAGTGTATATAACCGCCGCCTTTGTGTGGACTATTTTATTTTGAGCAACGGACGCGAACATACGGCATGTATTGTTAATCCCACTGGCTACTCACGCCTCGAAGCGCTTCCTACATATCAGCAACTATGTCAGAAAAAATAATCGAACTCTCAGATAATCTTGACACCCGCACCTTTTACGGGGTGAATAATCAAAATATTCTCTGCTTGAAAAACATGCACCCGCAAGTGCGTGTGGTGGCGCGTGGTTATACCGTTAAAATGAGCGGTTCCGATGAGGAGATGCAGCGGTTTGAAGACGATATGCGGAAAGCTGAACGCTTCTGCATAGAGCACAACATGCTTTCTGAGGAGATTATCATCGACCTCATTAAGGGGGCCGAACCGCAGGTATTCAAACACGACAACCTGATTCTGCATGGAGTAAACGGCAAATCAATACTTGCACGTACGCACAACCAGCAAAAACTGCTCCACGACTATGAAAAAAATGACCTTCTCTTTGCTATTGGTCCAGCCGGTTCAGGCAAGACGTACGTAGCCATCGCATTAGCCGTGAGGGCGCTCAAAAACAAGGAAGTACGAAAGATTATCCTCTCGCGTCCTGCTGTAGAAGCCGGTGAAAAATTGGGCTTTCTCCCAGGAGATATGAAGGAGAAAATCGACCCCTACCTGCAGCCGCTCTACGATGCGCTGGAAGACATGATTCCCCAAGCCAAACTGCAAGAATACATGGAGAAAGGCGTTATTCAAATTGCGCCCTTGGCTTTCATGCGTGGCCGAACACTGTCCGATGCTGTTGTCATCCTTGATGAAGCGCAAAACACCACTGTGCCACAGATTAAAATGTTCCTTACTCGCTTGGGTATGGGCTCCAAGATGATCATCACGGGTGACCTCACGCAAATCGACCTACCTCACTCGCAACGCAGTGGTCTCATCGACGCATGCAACGTGCTTCGCGAAATCCCCGGCATCTCGTTTATACATTTCTCCGAAAAAGATATCGTCAGACATCCGCTTGTAGAGCGCATCGTAAAAGCCTACGGGAAAGGCGAATAACACACAACCATCCTATTTCTATAAGGGGCGTCCAGCGTAGGATGCCCTTTTTTGTAGAATCACCGCGCATCTCGAGTAAAAATCAGGGTACCCTTTTCCTGAAAAAATAGACACTTTCCTAAGCAAATAGACAAATCGTTAGTAAGTATCCATTAAAGTACAGGTATATCCAAAAAGTTAGGGCTGTAACTCCAAT